>DMHA01000420.1 GCA_003449615.1 Flavobacterium sp. | reverse complement strand
TTATATTTGTGTTTGGTATAAATAACTCGATAAGTTTTTTAAAAATTGGTAAGTCTTATCCAAAAACTAAAAACCCTGACAAATTTTATTTCGTCAGGGTTTTTAATTGTGTACTTTGCCCCCCTCTCCCTTGGAGAGGGGCTGGGGGTGAGGACTACAACCCAAAAGCCACTTTCACTTCATCTACAAAATCTAATTTTTCCCAAGTAAACAATTCTACTGTTACTGTTTTTTCAATTCCACCTGGAGCCGAAAAAGTTTTGGTTACGGTTTCTGGAGTTCTTCCCATGTGGCCATAAGCCGCAGTTTCGCTGTAAATTGGGTTTCTCAATTTCAAACGTTGCTCAATAAAATAGGGACGCATATCAAAAATAGCTTCTACTTTTTTGGCAATTTCTCCATTGGTCAAATTAACTTTGGCGGTTCCATAAGTTTCAACAAAAATTCCCATAGGTTGTGCAACACCAATGGCATACGAAACTTGCACCAAAATCTCATCGGCAACACCAGCCGCAACTAGGTTTTTGGCAATGTGACGCGTTGCATAAGCCGCGCTTCTATCTACTTTACTTGGATCTTTTCCTGAAAAAGCACCACCACCGTGAGCGCCTTTTCCGCCGTAAGTATCTACAATGATTTTTCTTCCTGTCAATCCAGTATCACCGTGAGGTCCACCAATTACAAATTTCCCTGTTGGGTTGATGTGATAGGTAATTTTATCGTTGAATAAATGGGCATATTGAGGATATTTGGCTTTAATTCGAGGAATCAAAATAGAAACCAAATCACTTTTAATTTTTGCCAACATTTCAGCTTCTGGAGCAAAATCATCGTGTTGGGTCGAAATAACAATCGCATCAATGCGTTGCGGTTTGTTATCATCAGAATATTCTAAAGTTACTTGCGATTTTGCATCGGGACGCAAATAAGTAATTTCAGCATTTTCTCTTCTAATATTCGCCAATTCAATCAATAAAGCGTGAGCAATATCCAAAGCCAAAGGCATATAATTTTCGGTTTCATTGGTAGCATAACCAAACATCATTCCTTGGTCGCCCGCACCTTGATCTTCTGGATTTGCTCTTTCAACCCCTTGATTAATGTCGGCAGATTGTTCGTGAATAGCTGAAAGAACGCCACAAGAATTGGCCTCGAACATATATTCGCTTTTGGTGTAACCAATTTTTTTGATAACATCTCTGGCAATAGTTTGAACGTCTAAATAAGTGTTCGATTTTACTTCACCTGCCAAAATAACCTGTCCGGTAGTTACCAAAGTTTCGCAAGCTACTTTCGACTCGGGGTCGAATGCCAAGAAATTGTCAATTAATGCGTCCGAAATTTGATCAGCTACTTTGTCTGGATGTCCTTCACTCACTGATTCTGACGTAAATAAATAAGCCATAATAATATAATTTTAAAGTTAAGCGAGGAAGAAAAAAACAATTGCAGGAAATACTAAAGGAGAGTTGCTGCTTTAGCATTTTTTTAACGAGGTTGCAATCAGTTCAAATTTTTCCTCTAATATTTCGTGTGCAAATGTACGAAACCAAATTGAATTGCAAATTATTATTAACTTTTTTTTGAATTTAGAAATAGAAACATCATTTGTTGAATATTTAAAGATTCAGAGTTTTTATGTTATTTTTTCTAAATTGTTTGGATTTCTAAATAAAAGTTTAGACATTTGTCAAATAAAGGAAGAAAATATGAAATTTAATGTGTGCAATATTTTTAAATCGATGCAAGATAAATCTTGTGGGTCGTTTATTGCTTAAATTTTAAATTAAAATGATATAGCAAAAGCCTCCCACAAAACGGGAGGCTTTTTTTTTAAAACAAAAAAATAAATAATACACATAAAATGAACAATTTACAGCAAAAACAAATGAACTTATGCAATGTCAAATCGATGATTTGTACAATGTCTATGGTGTTTTTTTGCGTCAGTTGAATCCGAAAGTACAATTTAAGTTAAACCTTAAAACCCTTTTGGATATTTTTCTAAAAGGGTTTTTGTTTTTCAAATCTAAAATCTAAAATCTAAAATCTAAAATTAAAACCATGAGCAATCCTAAATTCGCAACAAACGCATTACACGCAGGTCACGACGTTACTAAAACAGCAGGAACCAGAGCGGTACCTATTTATCAAACTAGTTCTTATGTATTTAATAATTCGGATCACGCCGCCAATTTATTTGGACTTGCCGAAGCGGGATTTATATACACCAGATTGAATAATCCAACAAATGATATCCTAGAACAACGATTAGCAGCCCTCGAAGGCGGAATTGCCGCAGTAGTTACCGCCTCAGGAACGGCTGCCATCGCCACTTCTTTATTGGTTTTGCTAAAAACAGGCGATCATATTGTAGCTTCCAATAGTTTATACGGTGGAACATACAATTTATTGAGTGCTACTTTGCCAAGATTGGGAATCACAACCACCTTTGTAGATCCATCGGACGCCAGCAATTTTACTAAATCAGCCGATGAAAACACCAAAGTGTTCTTTGCAGAATCATTAGGAAATCCAAAATTAGATGTCTTGGATTTGAAAGCCATTTCGGCGGAAGCCAAAGCGTTTAAAGTCCCATTTATTGTCGATAATACGGTGGCTACACCTTATTTGCTGAACCCGATTGAGTACGGAGCCAATATCGTGATTCACTCCTTGACCAAATATATTTCAGGGAACGGAACCTCACTAGGTGGTGCGGTTATTGATGCAGGAACTTTCGATTGGAGCAGCGGAAAATTTCCAGAATTTACAGAACCTAATGCTGGCTATCACGGATTAATTTATCACGAAGCTTTGGGAAATGCCGCTTTTATTGCCAAACTCCGAATCGAGGGTTTGCGAGATTATGGAGCAGCTTTAAGTCCGTTCAACGCTTTTCAGATTATTCAAGGATTAGAAACCTTGCCAGTTCGTGTCAAGAAGCACAGCGAAAACGGATTGGAATTGGCACAATGGTTAGAAAATCAAGACGAAGTAGCTTGGGTCAATTATCCTGGTTTGAAGTCGAGTAAATATTACGATTTGGCAACACAGTATTTACCAAAAGGGCAAAACGGATTGTTAACTTTCGGCCTTAAAGGAGGATTTGAAGCAGCCAAGAAAGTAGCCGATGAAACAAAGATATTCTCGCTTTTGGCGAATATTGGAGACACAAAATCTTTGATTATTCATCCAGCCAGCACCACGCATCAGCAGTTGTCCGATGCAGAGCAGGTCGCCACAGGAGTCACCAAGGATTTAATCAGGCTCTCGGTTGGGCTGGAAGACATCGAAGATTTGAAAGCCGATTTGAAAGCCGTTTTTGAAAATTTAATAGTATAAAAAGCAACATATTTGAACTTAGAAAAACTGAATTCAATATGTTTTAAAAATTAAAAAGTAACATTTAAAAATATAGGTATAGGCGTTTAGGT
>DMHA01000406.1 GCA_003449615.1 Flavobacterium sp. | reverse complement strand
TCATTAGATCTGTGAACTGGTCTTTTGTGAAGATAATTGCATCCATTTTTAAAAGTTTTAAATTGTTATGGTGCAAATGTGAGAAGTAGTAAAAAGTCTTTTAGTCCCCACTTGGTCTCCAGGGGACCATTTTGTTTAAAGCAATTTGTCGATGTCCAGTCTTTTATGGGTGTTCGGACGTTTATCCTCTTTGGAAGGTTTGAGGATTGTTTTGACTGTTAGGGGACTTATTTCTTTACCCTCTTTATCTAAGAAGGAATTTACAATCCAATCCGCTAGATCGTTTGTGTTTTCGTCAATATAAGGTTTGCCATCAATAAAAAGTTCGCGATTTAATTGGTAAAACATATCTACTAATTGGTTTAGATTACCATTGAATTTTAGTTTTTTGTTTGGTTTTGGGCTGCTTAATTTTAGTTTTTGAGCTTCTTCAATTGCCGCTTGTATTTTTTGTAAGGCATAAATATTCTCTATTTCTTTGGTGCATTGTGCATCATAAAACGGTGTCTTTTGATTGATAAACTCGATATTTGCTTGTTGATATTCAAACATTTCTTTGGTTAACAACAATATTTTTTGATTGTCATCATTGATATTATCCAGCTGCTTTTTTAACTCATAAAATGAAAAATGACGGTCTTCACTTTCAGCATTTATGAATTTTTTAGGAGTTTTTACTACAGGTTCTTTTACTCTGGAAGATTGCAGTTCTGTTCGTTTTTTCTCGATTAAAAAATACAATTTATTGTATCTACTCATAGCCGTTTTGGAGCTGAAAAAGGCTTCATTATTGGCTAATAATTTTTCGAGTTTACATATCCATATTTCCGGGTTCTTCACCTGGTTAAATTGATAATCGATAAATGCAGGAAATTGGGATTGTTTGAGTTCTAGAATTTTTGCAATTAAAGCATTGCAATAATTTTGAATGTTTATTTTGTCTTCAACGATTATATCAAATAAAGGATTTTTGGACAGAGCCGCAGGCACTGCCAACAATTCTACAAACGGAGCTGTTTGCATATTTTGATCCTTTGAATTCAAATTTTATATTAAGTCTAATATATAATTGCAAATAATTTTATATCTTTACTCAAAAAAAACATGAGTAGAGCAGCACTAAAAGTAAAAAATTATAGTTCGGAAGAACTGAAAGCATTATTAAGAAAAGACGAGAAGTTCCAACAAGGTGTCCGTCTTTATGCTTGTTATCAAGTATCTAAAGGTAAGAAACCTAAAGAGTTGGAGGATATTTATGAAACTTCATTTAAATCTATTTGCAATTGGGTTAACAAATTAAACCAAGGAGGTGTTGAAGCATTAATAGACAGGGAAAAACCTGGAAGAACTTCAAAATTAAGTGAACTCCAAAAAATTGCAGTAAAAGATTTAGTTTTGAACAAAAGCCCCGAAGAATTCGGTTATAATAGTTCAACTTGGACGGGTCTTTTATTGATTGATTGGATAAAGAAGAATTATGATGTTGAGTATAAGAAAGCTCAGATTTACAATATTATGAAGTCTTTAAATCTGACATTTCAAAAAGGAAAAGGTATTTATCCTGAGGCAATTGACCGAGAAGAAAAAGTAGATGCACTAAAAAAAACTTCAAGAAGAACGAGTAAATAACAGCATATTAGTCTTTCAGGACGAAGCAAGTTTGTCAAATACAGCAAGTGTTTCTTACAAATGGTCAGAAAAAGGAAAGCAACCGAAGATTGAACAAAAGCAAAGAAAAAGAGAGCGAAGAACATTGTTTGGTTGTATAGAACCCGCAACAGGAAAAGTAGTTACAACTGTCGAAGATAAAGGAAACACTGTGACATTTTTTAAATTTTTAGTAAAAGTAAGTCGCCAGTATCCAAATCAAAAAGTAGTAATGGTGGTAGATAATGTAAGATATCATCATGCCAAAAGGCTTAAACCAATTTTAGAAAAATATAAAGATAAATTTCAATTGGTTTATTTGCCGGCATATTCACCTGACTTAAATCCAATTGAAAGAGTTTGGTGGTATATGAGAAAAAAGATAAGTCACAATAGGTATATTGAAACAATGGACAAAAGAATTGAAAAATTTAATGAACTAATGAAAACATTTGAATCCGAAAATGAGTTAGGTAAAAACCTTTCTAATTTAATTGTAAACATTTAATAGACTTTATATAATATGTTTTTTTTGGTATTCATTTAGTATTGAAAGGTAATTAAAAGCGGTTTTAAATTGGTTGCTTTTTGGAAGTCCTAGTGTTTTCTACTAGAGTTCGTTTATCACTCGTTTCGAATGCTTTAAAAATTACTTATTTACTCTGATGTAAAGTTATAAAATAAAAAAAATCCTTGTTAAAGGATTTTAGTTGAAGTTATTAACAATCGTTTAAGGTCAATAAAATATATACTTTACACGATATTTAAAAAATATAGTTGTCTACCGCTTTATCCAGTTCTTCGCTGATGATTTTGGCATATACTTGAGTTGTGCTGATGTCTCGGTGGTCCATAAGTTTAGAAACGTGCTCAATTCTCATTCCATTATTTAACGCATTTGTCGCAAAACTGTGTCTTGATAAATGGAACGAAAGGTCGAAAGGTAAATTTATTTTTGTACCCATTTTTTTCAGGTGCCAGTTTGCCAATTTATTGAAAGCTGCTGTTTGAAAATAACGTTTTGCTTCGCTGTTCAAATAGCCTTCTTTGTCCATAATAATCGGAAAGATAAAATCATCGTGATTGGTATTTTCCTTTTTGTATTTTTCTAAAATATCGATAGCCACTTTTCCAATTTTGAACTGGTGTACTCTTCCAGTTTTACGAATGTGTTTTTGAATTTTATGCTCTGCTTCATTGTAATTAGAATATTGCATTTCGATAACATCACTAAAACGCAATCCTCCGGCATAAATAGAGAAAAGGAATAAATCTCTCCACATCATAGCTTTTTTGCCTTCTATTAGCTTTAATTGGGCTAAAGCATCAATCTGTACTTTGTTTAGAAATAACCTTTTAGAAGAGCTGATTTTGAGGGTTATTTTGCTAAAAGGAAACATAGTTTCGGGAATTACTTCTTCACGAATTGCATCTCTGAATATGGTTCCGAGCACAATTATGGAAAGGCGTTGAGTTGTATCTCCGTTGCCTAATGTATCTCCTAAATGAAATTTATAGTCGTTTAATAAAGCTACCGTAATTTCATCAAAATACACATCCTTTGTTCCCATATATTTTTCAAATTTATCAACCTGGGAGGTGTATGCTCTGTAAGTGGAATAAGAAACAGTACTTTTGATTTCCTCTAATCTCTTTCTGGCATATTCAAAAAAATTAGGTACTTCTTTACCCTTTATGGCTTCTTTGAGTTTTTTAACCGATACGGTTTTTATTTTGCGTTCCATATCGGCAACTTGACCTTCAGCATCGGCAATTTTTTGAGATAATGCAGCATTCATTCTGGCACTATTGGAATGGTTCTTTTTTACTTTCTGCTTTACTTCATCCCACTCGTTCTCTTTAAGCTTCACTCCGGCAGTGATAAATTTCGTTTTTCTATCTTTTATAATTCGGATATACAAAGGGCTGTGTCCTGTTTGGTCTACCTGATGTGTTCTTAAAATTAGTTTTACTGATGCCATAATAATAGGAATTTAGAAATGTTATACTACTTTTTTAAAGTAATGCAAACGAGTGAAAGTGTTGTAAATAAAGGGTTTTCAATTGGGTGCATCGTGATACGAAGGTACAACATTGGGTACAACAAAACAAGTATTTCGTTGCTTTTTGTTGCTTAAATTTGCATTGTTCATTTTTATAAAGTCAATGAATACAACACTTTAAGTGCAATTTGGAACTGGCAATTATAAAATGAGGATAACAGCGGTTTGGCGCAATTGGGGTTTTAGGCAAACTTTAAAGTTTGTTTTGTACTTGAAAATTCAGTCATTAACCGAAAGTTAAGGCGTACTTTTTCCCAAAC
>DMHA01000032.1 GCA_003449615.1 Flavobacterium sp. | reverse complement strand
AGTGCCATCCAACCCACAGTATCGCCAAAATTAAATGCTTGTTGAAAAGTGGTAAACGGAATAAATATATTTTTTTGAGCACCTTCTCCATTTCCTCCTTCGTTGTTTTTGGATTTATAAACCCCAACTACCATAAAATTGATACCATTAATTTTAATATATGACCCTAAAACCTCTTCCTCATTTTTATATAATTCCGAAATTACTCCTTTTCCAATGATAGCTGTTTTTCGTTTATTAGCAATATCCTGCTGATTGACAAAACGACCTTTTACAATATCCATTTGCTCCTGCTTGATTAGTTCAGGATAATCTCCAAAAATGGTGTAAGCTCCTGTTTTTGTGCCTCTGATTACGTTGCTTACTCCGTTAAAATCGCCTAATTGATTGCGAGGAGAAACATATAATAAGTCAGGAAATTTTTGTTTTAAGGCTTCAACATCATTGTTTTTGAAATTGAATTGTCTGGTTTTGGGTAATCCTTTATAGGCTTTTGAAGTGCCCTGAGTCCACATAAACATTGTGTTTGTCGCTATTCCATCAAATCCTTTTTTGACACCATTTTCCAAACCGTTGGAAGCAGCCAATAAAATAACCAAAATAAAAATACCCCAAAACACTCCAAAAGCCGTCATCACGGTTCGGAAAGTATTGGCAGTTAATGCCTCTAAAATTTCATTCCATTTTTCTCTATCAAACATAATTATTCGTCTCTAAGTGCTATAATAGGTTTAATTTTTGCAGCACGATAGGCTGGAATGAATCCTGCCAAAGCTCCGGCAATAACCAAAACAATTAAGGTTGAAATGGCTACGTTAAAATCTACTTGGGGATTCCTAAAATATTCACTTTCTGCCGAAGGACCAATTAATTCAAGCAAAGCCAAACCTGTCAAAAGTCCTAAAAATCCAGAAATTGTGGTGATAAATATAGATTCGTGCAAAATCATTATAATAATAGAAATTGGTGAAGCTCCAAGGGCTTTTCGAATGCCAATTTCCTTGGTGCGTTCTTTTACAATAATCATCATAATATTACTAACCCCAACAACACCAGCGATAATAGTACAAATCCCAACCCACCAAAAGAACAATCGGATGTACAAATTCAAATCATAAAATTTTTTGGCCTCGACAATTGAATTATTGATACCAATTGCACTTTCATCATCTGGAGCAATTGAGTTTTTACCTCTAAGCAAAAGTCCTAAATTTGTTGTAAATTGTTCGGCTTCGGCAACAGCTTCTTCATAACTGTCTTTCTTTTTTAGGGTATAAAACAAAACACTTACTTTATCTCCAATTCCATACACTTTTTGAGTTGTTGACAACGGCAAGAATACACGACCTTCTTCCCTTTCGCCCGCGGGATCGGTAAAAACACCAACCACTTTGAAATTGATACTGTTTACAGCAATTTTTTCTCCAATCGGATTTTTTCCCTTGAATAAATCCAAATTTATTTTTTGTCCAATAACTGCCACTTTTTCAGTATTAATCAAATCATTCGCATTAATGAAACGACCCTTGATTACGGTTGCATTTTCAATGGCCAAATAATCAGGGTTTACCCCACGATATTGGTAATTTCCCGACTCTTTACCATAAACAATACTGGCACCCCAAGCGTTAAAAGTTGCCCCATTTTTATCAAATAATTCGCCGTATTTTTGAACAGAAATATCATAATCACTGTTCCGAAATTGAATGTTTCTACCAGGATTCAATCCCTTATATGCTTTGGTTGTTGTGCCAGACCAAACTTCAATTATTCCTGCTGCATCGCGTTCAAATTGCTTTTCAATTCCGTTTTGTAATCCTTTTCCAACACCAAGAAGTATGACCAAAATAAAGATACCCGAAGCCACAGAGAGTCCCGTGAGAAAGGTTCTCAGTTTGTTTTTGGCGATTGCCTCAAATATTTCTTGCCAACGTTCAATATTAAACATAAGAAGAGGCTCTTACTTGTTCTACCAATTTATCGTCGATGATTATTCCGTCTTTCAAGACTACATTTCGTTTGCACATAGCGGCAATATCGGGTTCGTGTGTCACAATCAAAATGGTTTTTCCTTCGTCATTTATTCCTTGAATCAATTCCATCACTTCATAAGAAGTCAAGGTATCTAAAGCTCCTGTGGGTTCATCGGCCAACAAAACTTTTGGGTTCGATGCCAAAGCTCTGGCGATAGCCACACGTTGTTTTTGTCCACCAGAAAGTTCATTGGGCAAATGGTGCGAATGAGATGCCAAACCTACTTTCTCTAAATAACGCATTGCAATTTCGTTGCGTTCTTTTCGCTTCAAACCTTGATAATACAAAGGCAAAGCCACGTTATCTAAGGCACTTTTGTAATTGATTAGATTGAAAGATTGAAAAACAAAACCCAAAAACTGATTTCGATATCGAGAAGCGATGGTTTCATTTAATTTTTTGATAGGCACACTATCCAAAGTATAAAGTCCAGAATCGGCTTCGTCCAGAATCCCTAGAATATTCAATAAGGTCGATTTTCCTGAACCCGATGAACCCATGATGGCAACAAGTTCGCCTTCTTTGATGTTGAAATTGATTCCTTTAAGCACGTGCAATTCAGAACCTCCTACGGTGTACGATTTGTGTAAATCTTTAATTTCAATCATTTTGAACAAGTTTAAACAAATTTAGAAATACTTTGAACGAAATTTTAACAAGAAAATGTTAAGTATTCCATTCAATTGAGGTATAAGACCTAATTTCTATAAATATGTTACAACCAAAGACTAAAAATATATTTGTTTTGTTAATTTTT
>DMHA01000138.1 GCA_003449615.1 Flavobacterium sp. | reverse complement strand
TTATCCAATCGATATTTTACAAATACAAACGGAAAAAATGCCAATCCACGAAATCCTTTAGGTATTAAATATTTTGTAACAATTAGAAACATTTGTTAAAAAGTGTATAAATTTGCCATTATGAACGAACAAAGTAATGAAAATAAATTAATTGAAGGCGAAGATTTTTATTATACGCCCGAAGGCTATAAATGTTTTACAGAGAAATACCATCTAAAAAAGGGATTTTGTTGCAAAAGTGGCTGTCGCCATTGCCCATATCAAAATTCTCTAACGCCCAAAGGAAAAAAAAGAAGAGATTATGAATAGAAATATGAAAGTACTCTCAAAAAAATCAAAAATTTAATGATTTATAAAGTTCAAAAAGAGTTAGAATTATTTTAATCTTCTCCTCTTTTTGAACTCTATTATTGGGCTGGCGAGGCTAGAAATAGTATGTCCTACCCCCTTTTCTTCGCCTTAATCATCATTTCCAATTGATCCCAAAGTTCCTCTGGAATGGCTTCGAGAATGTTGAATTCGCCAGCACCTTTCAACCATTCACCACCATCAATAACAACTACTTCGCCATTGACATAAGCAGAGAAATCTGAAACCAAATAAGCGGCGAGATTTGCCAATTCCTGATGATTTCCTACTCTTCCCAAAGGTACTTTTTTTGCCATATCAAATTTCTCGGCCAAGTCGCCAGGTAATAATCTATCCCAAGCACCTTTAGTAGGAAAAGGCCCAGGGGCAATGGCGTTGGATCGAATACCGAATTTTGCCCATTCCACCGCAAGACTTCTGGTCATTGCTAAAACACCTGCTTTGGCAGCAGCACTTGGCACCACATAAGCCGAGCCTGTGAAGGCATAAGTAGTCACAATATTCAATATGGTTGCCGAGGTTTGTTTGGTTTCTATCCAATGTTTTCCAAAAGCAAGTGTGCAGTTTTTGGAGCCTTTGAGTACTATATCAATCACGGTATCGAAGGCATTGGCAGACAATCTTTCGGTTGGTGCGATAAAATTTCCTGCGGCATTATTAAGCAATACATCTACTTTGCCATAAGTTTTCAGGACTTCTTGCAGCATATTTTCGACTTGATCGTAATGCCTCACATCGCATTGAACAGCGAGACAAGTTCCGCCTGTTTGGGTTTCGAGTTCCTTGGCTGTGGTTTGCAGTTTTTCTAAATCACGGGAACTGATGGCTACTTTTGCACCGAGTTCCATAAAATATTGGGTCATGGCTTTGCCTAGACCACTGCCACCACCTGTTATTACAATGACTTTGCCTTTTAAGGCATCGTCCCGAAGCATTTTTGCTGAGAAATCCATAGTTTTATTTTTTAGAAATGTAAATGTAGGGAAAATTATTTAGTAGGCGTGCATAGTAATTAACATCTGATAATTTTTAACCTTTCCAGAAGAAACACTATCTAACCGAAGTGAAATGATTTGAAAATTTTAGCTTGTAAAACCTCAAAGGTTTTTTTTCAAACCTTTGAGGTTTAGTGGTTTAATGAAGTAAAATCTCCAAAATACTGATTGCTGCTTCACTAATTTTGGTGCCAGGGCCAAAGACCGCAACCGCACCAGTATCAAATAAAAACTGATAATCTTGGGCTGGAATTACACCACCTACGATGACCATAATGTCTTCACGACCGTGTTTTTTGAGTTCAGCTATTACTTGAGGCACGAGTGTTTTGTGTCCTGCTGCAAGGGAAGAAACACCAAGAATATGCACGTCATTTTCAACCGCTTGTTTTGCAGCTTCGGCTGGGGTTTGAAACAAAGGACCTATATCGACATCAAAACCCAAATCGGCATAACCTGTGGCGACTACTTTGGCTCCTCGATCGTGACCGTCTTGTCCCATTTTGGCAATCATAATTCTAGGACGACGGCCTTCTTTGAGGGCAAATTCGTCGGCTAGTTGTTTGGCTTTTTCAAAGCTTTTGTCGTCTTTTATTTCTTTGCTATACACGCCACTAAAGGATTTAATTTGTGCTTTGTATCTTCCGAAAACAGTTTCCAAGGCATCACTAATTTCGCCTAAAGTGGCTCGATTTCGTGCTGCTTCGACGGCTAATTCTAATAGATTGCCGTCTCCAGTTTGGGCACAAAGGGTTAGTTTTTTGAGGGAGAGTTGTACTTTTTCGGTATCCCGAGTCGCTTTAATTTTTTCTAATTGCTCGATTTGCTGTTTGCGAACCATGAGGTTATCGACATCGAGGATTTGCAAAGGATCTTCTTTTTCCAATCGGTATTTGTTGACACCTACAATAATGTCTTGACTGCTGTCTATTCGTGCTTGTTTTCGTGCGGCAGCTTCTTCTATTCTAAGTTTTGGAATTCCAGATTCAATGGCTTTGGTCATTCCGCCCAATTCTTCGACTTCTTCAATGAGTTTCCAAGCGTTTTTTGCTATTTCATTGGTCAAGCTTTCAACATAAAAACTTCCAGCCCAAGGATCGACGGTTTTGCAAATTTTAGTTTCTTCTTGTAGATAGATTTGGGTGTTTCTTGCAATTTTGGCAGAGAAATCTGTTGGTAACGCAATCGCTTCGTCGAGCGCATTGGTATGTAAAGATTGGGTTCCACCAAAGGCGGCTGCAGCTGCTTCGACAGTAGTTCGCGCCACATTGTTGAAGGGATCTTGCATGGTCAAACTCCAACCTGAGGTTTGGCAATGCGTTCTCAATGCCAAAGATTTTTCGTCCTTGGGATTGAATTGTTGCACCAGTTTTGCCCAAATCATTCTTCCAGCACGCATTTTGGCAATTTCCATAAAATGGTTCATTCCAATGGCCCAGAAAAAGGATAGTCGAGGAGCAAAGTCGTCGATATTCATACCTGTTGCGAGTCCAGTCCGGATGTATTCTAAACCGTCAGCGAGGGTGTAAGCCAACTCAATATCAGCAGTAGCTCCCGCTTCTTGCATGTGATAACCAGAAATAGAAATAGAATTGAATTTTGGCATTTTCTTGCTGGTAAATTCAAAGATATCTGCAATAATTTTCATCGAAGGCTTGGGCGGATAGATGTAGGTGTTGCGCACCATAAACTCTTTCAGAATGTCATTTTGTATGGTTCCTGAAAGTTGTTCCGGTTGAACCCCTTGTTCTTCGGCAGCGACAATATAAAATGCCATAATAGGTAAAACGGCTCCGTTCATGGTCATAGAAACCGACATTTCGCCTAGGGGAATTTGGTCGAATAATACCTTCATATCTTCGACCGAATCGATGGCAACACCTGCTTTTCCAACATCGCCAACCAC
>DMHA01000403.1 GCA_003449615.1 Flavobacterium sp. | reverse complement strand
GCAATCTTTATTTGATTGATAATTTCGTCAATCATATATTGATAATCATATTCAAATGCCAACGAATTTTTGATAGGAAATCCACCACCGATGTTTAATCCATCAAGCGTTGGACATTCTTTTTTCAAAGCCACATACACTTTGATACATTTTACCAATTCGTTCCAATAATAAGCATTGTCATTGATTCCTGTATTGATAAAAAAGTGTAACATTTTGAGTTCCAATTTTTTATTATCCTGAATTTGCTTTTTGTAAAACTGAACAATGTTTTTGTAACCAATACCAAGTCGAGACGTATAGAACTCAAATTTGGGTTCTTCCTCAGCAGCAATACGAATTCCAATTTTGAATTTTCGTGAGATATGCTCTTGCAAAAGGTCTAATTCTTCGTAATTGTCAATAATTGGAATGGTGTTTTTAAGACCATTATTAATCAATCTTGCAATATTTTGAATGTATTGATCTCGCTTGAATCCGTTACAAATTACATAAGTACTTTTGTTTATTTTGCCTGAATCCAATAGGTTTTCCACGATATTAATATCAAATGCCGATGAAGTTTCAATGTGTATATTGTTCTTGAAAGCTTCGTTCATTATGTATTCAAAATGAGAACTTTTGGTGCAATAGCAGTAATAATATTTGGCTTCATAATTGTTTTTTTCCATTGCTTTACGAAACCAGCTTTTGGCTTTGTTAATGTTATTGGAAATTTGAGGCAAATAAGTAAATTTTAAAGGTGTTCCGTATTGTTCAACCAATTTCATCAAATCGATATTGTGAAATTCGAGATTGTCTTTATTTAAGGTAAATTCTTCTTGAGGGAAATAATAAGTTTGATTTATTAAATCGAAATATTTTGTATTCATCTGATTTTTAAAATTTTAGATTAATTTAATTGAAATATTAATTAACCTAAAATTCAAACTCGAATGTTTTCAAATACGATTTGAAGTTTCTCGTTTTCGGCTTTTAAATAGGGGAAAATATCAAAACTAAAAGTATCTCTAATAGTGAAAAAACGTCTCAATATTCTCAAAAAAGAATTATTGTTTTCGTTTTTAATACAATTTCTGTTTCTTGTGTTTTGACTTTTTTTCATTGATGCAAATGTAAAAAATATTATATACCAAAAGCAATCCTTTTTTATAAAAAAAATCAGGATTTATAATCTTGGAAAGCCTTTAAAATCAGTTCGTTTTCAACAGATTGGTTGATTTTTATTTTGCCAATACCTTCTATTAAGGCAAACTGAATGTTTCCATACTCATTTTTTTTGTCGTGAATGAGTAATTCCATTATGGGATCAATGTCGGTTTCTTCAAAAACCACTTCATCATAAATCGCTTTTATAGTGGATTTGATTTGGTCGTATTCTTGTTGATTTATCAAGCCTTTTTCTAAAGAAATAAAACTTTCTAAAATCATTCCAATAGCAATGGCTTCGCCGTGTAACAAACTTTTTTTGTTATCATTTTCAAGAAAATAACTTTCGATGGCGTGACCCAAAGTATGTCCAAAATTCAATGCCTTACGGATATTTTTTTCGGTGGGATCTTGGATTACAATTTCGTTCTTGATTTCGACCGAACGGTAAATTAATGTATCGAAATCGGCAAAATCAATGGCTTTCAAATCCAGAAATTGTTCCCAATAGCTTTTGTCGTAAATCAAACCGTGTTTGAGCATTTCGGCTAGTCCAGAACGCATTTCTTCTTTAGAAAGTGTTTCCAAATATTGTGTATCAATCAGCACCATTTTGGGGACATTGATAACGCCAACTTGGTTTTTAAGATTGCCTAAATCAACGCCAGTTTTTCCTCCAACCGAAGCGTCAACCATTGATAATAAAGTAGTTGGAATATGAATAAAGTCAACACCACGCTTGAAAGTCGAAGCCACAAAACCACCCAAATCAGTGACAACTCCGCCACCTAGGTTGAGAACAAGACTTTTTCTATCGGCACCAAGTTCTGTCAAAACATTCCACAATTGCACGCAGGTTTCAATGTTTTTGTTGGGTTCACCTGCTTCAAATTCAACAATTTCTATGGTAAGATTGGTGGCCAAATAAGGAAGGAATTTCGACAAGCAAAATTCATTGGTATTGCTATCGACTACAATAAATAAATTGGAATAGTTACTTTCGTTGAGGAATATATTAAGAGCTTCATATCCTGTTTCGTTGAAATGTATTGGATAATTGTTGGCTTGAATGGATTGCATAATTTTAGAATGATTTAATGTGCAAAATAAGGTAATTTTTGCTGAATAATTTTGAAAACTCTCTCTATATTTGTTGAAAAATATAACAAATAATGAAAAATTTATTCGATAACACACAAACTGCCTTTTCATTAAAAAGCGATACCGAACTCGAAAGAGCTTATTTTCTGTTTAAATTGATTGCAAATGAGCCACTTGTTCGTATTGGAACGGCTGTAACGAATTTTGCCTTAAAAGCAAGTTTGCCCGTAGAAGGACTGATTCGTGCCACAGTTTTCGACCATTTTTGTGCTGGTGTGAATGAGGATGATAGCTTGAAAGTTGTAGATAATTTGTTTACCAAAGGAGTTTCCTCGGTTTTAGATTACTCTGTAGAAGGCAAGGAAGAAGAAGAACAGTTTGATGGTGTTTTGGAAAAAACCTTAAAACTGATTGCCTTTGCCAAAGAAAAAAAGGCAATTCCTTTTGCGGTTTTCAAACCATCAGGTTTTGGATGCATTGATTTATATGAAGCGGTAGGTTCAGCTAGAAATTTGACTGCAGTCGAAACCGAAGAATGGAATAGGGTAGTGGCGCGTTTTGAAAAAGTGTGTAAAGCCTCTTATGATAGTGATGTAGCCTTATTGATTGATGCCGAAGAAAGTTGGATGCAGGACGCAGTCGATAATTTAGTCGAAAAAATGATGATGAAATACAATAAATCGAAAGCGATTGTTTTCAATACTTTGCAAATGTACCGTTGGGATCGTTTGGATTATTTGAAAAAATTGCACGAAAAAGCCAATCCCGAAACTTCGGGAGAAGGATTTTTTATTGGTATGAAACTCGTTCGTGGCGCTTATATGGAAAAAGAAAATGAACGAGCCAATGAAAAGGGTTATCCAACACCCATTTGCGCATCCAAAGAAGCCACCGATGAGAATTATGATGCTGCCGTAAAATATATGGTCGAAAATCTTGATAGGATGTCTATTTTTGAAGGAACACACAACGAAGCCAGCACCTATTTCTTGATGAATTTAATGGAAGAAAAAGGAATAAAATCGACCGATGACAGGATTTGGTTTGGACAATTGTACGGAATGAGTGACAATATTAGCTATAATTTGGCTGCTGATGGTTATAATGTTGCGAAATACTTGCCTTTTGGTCCCGTAAAAGATGTGATGCCTTATTTGATTCGTCGTGCTGAGGAAAATACTTCCGTTGCAGGACAAACGAGCCGAGAATTGGCAATGATAAAAACGGAGAGAAATAGGAGGAAGGGGAAGTAAATTTTTATTGGTCAGCTTAGACCTAACAGGTTTTAAAAACCTGTTAGGTCTTTTTTTTTGCCAATAACATTTACGACTTGCTAAACTGCAAATTACTCAAATTCTTATAAATTCCGTTTTCTAAGACAATCAATTCCTGATGCGTTCCTTGTTCGGCAATGACGCCTTTATCCAAAACCAAAATTTGATCGGCACTGCGAATGGTGGAAAGGCGGTGGGCAATGATGATACTGGTTCTTCCTTCCATCAAAATTTCTAAGGCTTCTTGAACTAGTTTTTCGCTTTCGCTGTCCAATGAAGAAGTGGCTTCGTCCAAAATTAAAATACTCGGATTTTTCAGCAAGGCTCTTGCAATGGCAACACGTTGTCTTTGTCCACCCGAAAGTTTAACGCCTCTTTCACCAACGATAGTTTCAAATTTTTCAGGAAAACTTTCTATAAAACTCAAAGCATTGGCTTGTTTGGCTGCCAACATTATTTCGTCATCCGAAGCATCTGGTTTTCCATAAGCAATGTTTTCTTTGATGGTGCCACCAAATAAAATCACATCTTGCGGAACGATACTCATATTGCCACGAAGATTTTCCAAATCATAATCGTAGATATTTTTTCCATCAACCAAAATCTCGCCACTATCAATATCGTAAAATCGCAGCAACAAAGAAGAAATAGTTGATTTTCCCGCACCACTTGGTCCCACAAGGGCTATTTTTTGACCAAAATTAGCAGTGAAATTAACGCCTTTCAACACTTTCATTTCTTTTCTGGAAGGATAGGTGAATCCCACATTTTTGAAAGTGACATTGCCTTGTATTTTTTGAATGGAATGTGAAGCTTGAGTAGAATTAATTTTCTCAGGAGTTTCGTCTAATAATTCAAAAACGCGTTCAGTTGCTCCAATTGCTTTTTGAATTTGGGCATATAATTCGGCAATTCCACCAAAAGAAGCGCCAACAAAGGTGGAATACAAGACGAAAGAAATTAATTGTCCCACACTCATTTCGCCGCTAATACTCAATCTCACGCCATACCAAACCACAGCAACGATGGCTCCAAAAAGGCAAAATATGATAAAGGAAGCAAAATAGCCTCTGTATTTTCCGCCTTTGATGGCGAGTTTTACTACTTCTTTGATTTTTCCGTCATACCGGGCAATTTCATACCACTCATTGGCGAAAGCCTTAACAATGCTAATTCCCTGCATCGTTTCTTCGACAATAACCTGACTTTCGGCAACCTGATCTTGCACTTTTTTGGAATATTTTCGAATAAATCTACCAAAAACAACTGCTGCAACAGCCACAAGCGGAACAACAGAAAGCATTAATAAAGTGAGTTTTATACTTTCAGTAGCCAATAAAATTACACCACCGATGATTAAAATAAATTGTCTCAAAAATTCGGCAATTGTAGAGGTTAGTGTGTCTTGTATTTGAGAAATATCGGCACTGATTCGGCTATTCAATTCTCCCACACGTTTTTGAGAAAAGAATGACATAGGCAATTTTACCAAATTACTATATAATGATAATCGAAGATTGGCTAAAGTATGTTCCGTGAAATTGACGAATAACGATAATCTAAAAAATGAACAAATCGATTGTAGAAATAGAATAACAATGAGCAATAAGGCGATATTGTTGGCTTGATCGTAACTTTTATCTTTTACGCTATCAATCAACATTCCCATTAATTTTGGAAAAGCTAAAGCGGTTGCACCGGTCAACAAAAGGAAAATTAATCCGATATAAAATTTCCAACGATGATTTCCTGTAAATCTAAAAATGAGAATAGCCTTATTTAATGAAGATTTAGTAATTTTCGATTTTGGCAAATCGTTTTCTTTGAAATGAGCCATTGTTTAGTATTATTTTTCACAAATATACTATTTACATTTATATCTTTAGATATTAAGATCAATTGACAAAGGAGTGTGATTTATTTGAAAACTATTACTAATATAATTTTCTAAACCTTTTTTGAGGAAAATAGGTTACCATTATTTCAATTATTCTTGCAGTCCAGTACGAAAACCAGTTAGTGAATTTTGACCTTAAATTATAATTAATTTTAAAACTTTCGTGAGTAATTTTTTCGCATTGATTTATAATTTCATTGAGATGTAAAAGATAATTTGTCGCAAATGATTCCGAATCAATTCCTACATTCATTTCGATACTTGCATACGAGCTCAAATTATTGAGATTGAAAGAGCCAATTGTAGTCCATTGGCTATCGATTACGGCTGCTTTTCCATGTAAAACTGATTTTTTCCATTCGAATATTTCAATATTATAGCTTAAAAGTTTTGAATATAAATGACAACTAGCTCGTCTCGCCAGAGGAACATCGGATATTCCAGATAAAATTAATTTGATTTGAACTCCTTTTTGGGATGCTTTTTTTAAGGAATTGATTAATTTTTTTCCCGGAAGAAAATAACTGCTTACAATTACAATTTCTTTTTCGGCAAGGCTAATTTTGTTGATGTAGGATTTGAAAATTTCATTTTTCCTTTTTAACCAATCATTTTGAAGTATTGAAATACAATTAGTTATGCTATTTTCAAAAAAGGTTATGATTTTTTTTCTTCGAATAATTCTTTTCTTAAAATAGATATCTCTGCATAATTCTTGTAGGGAACTTGAAATGTTTACATCATTTATTTCGATGGCATAATCCAACCAAGGGAGTGAATCTGAAGTTCCGTGGTATTTATCGGCGATATTAATTCCGCCAATTAAAGCTATCTTTGCATCTGACACGGTAATTTTATGATGCAATCTTCTACCAATATATAATGAATCTGCAGAGAATAATGGGGAAAAAATTCTTAATTCGATACCTTTTTTTGAAAGGTCATCGATGACTTCTTTTGGAAATGACAAGGAGCCAAAACCATCAAGCAGGATGTGTATTTTAACATTTCTTGATGCGGCTTCTTTCAAAGCTTTAACTATTTTTTGGCCAGTAGCATCAAAATCAAAAATGTAAGTTTGAATATGAATTTCCGATTTGGATTCTAAAATAATCCGTTCTAAACGAGAAAAATAATCTTTACCACTATGAACAAGTGTTATTTTTTCGGGTATTGAATTATTTAAATCATTCAACATCTATTAATTAAATGCACCAGTTATAAAATTTATATACACTCAAACACAATACAAATTTGTAGGATTTATTAAAACTTAACTACTATTGAAGCAGTATGTTCTATATGATTATTTGGATTAGTAGAATTTACTGGTTTTTCAAGATTTGATTTACCAACGGATTGTAAAAGTAAACCAATATCCAAATCTTTGGATCTTTTTTTCAAGTAACTACAATCACAGTCTTTTCTTTTAAATAACCAAATATAAGATCCTAAACCATAAACAAAATTGCTTTTTGAAATATTATTAATAGTAGTTGTTCCATAACCAAAAGATAGAAAAGGGTTTACATATTCTAACACTTTAATTTTATATTTTTCAGCACCAAAATAATACTTTGCTTGTAAATCATAGGACATATAATCCCTATCTGCATTTAGAATTTTACCGTTTACTAATTTACCTTTTTTTTCCGTATTGATAGAATAATTAGCCTCAAGAATCCATTGTTTACGGAAATCAATCCCAAGTTTAAATGTGGATGGAAATCCCCCAAAATTCCATTGCTCTTTGATTTTAAATGGTATGTATGTCTTTAAATAAGAGTCATCAACCATACTTATCCCAGCAGATGCATATATTTTTGGAAATCCTTGACCATAAATATTAGATGAGAAAAAGAGAGCGAAGCTGAAAATTATAAGATGTTTTTTCATAAAGAGTTTTTTTTTTAGATATTAAAACAAAATATCTTGTAATTTGATGTATAAACTGAAAGATAGAAATTATTTAAATTAATATAACTCATTAATTTTAATTAAATTATATAAAAATTTTACCAAAAAATCACTGACAAAGGTAATATTAAAAAATTATTCAACAAAACTAAATTTTAGCTACAAACACAAACATTTTTTATTAAATCAAGTATTTTTAAATTAAAAAATCTTCAAAATCTAAAGTAATGCTAATTTTATTATTTGGCTTTCACTGTTGTCCGATGAAACATACCTATAGTCCCTACGGGACAAATTTGATATTTGTAATCTTCTTGCTACCAATATTTAACCTCTACGAGGTATGCTCCGTTAGGAGCAAAATGTTGGTAGCCTCAAAACAAGTCAGCAGCTTTAAAATGTCCCGTAGGGACTATATTTGTT
>DMHA01000089.1:9774-9932 GCA_003449615.1 Flavobacterium sp. | reverse complement strand
CTCGTCGCCTTGGAAAAAATGATACTTTACGGCAAATCGCAAGGATATAGATTTGTAACAATTGAGAAGATGAAGTAAAGTTCTTGATGTATATTTATTCATCGTGAATTTTTGTCTTCTTAGTGCCTTCGTGGCTAAACCACCATCAAATTACACCC
>DMHA01000089.1:0-9650 GCA_003449615.1 Flavobacterium sp. | reverse complement strand
GTGGCAATAAAAGAACAGGAATTAATGTTTGCCAAATCTATTACACAAATTCCGCCCGATTTTTCATCGGCAACATAGCTTAAAGCATCTTCGGTATCGCGAATGAGGATTTGCATCCAGGGTGGACATTCAAAAACGCCATTTCCCAAAGAATAAGCTTGCGACAATAATTCGGTCATACCATATTCAGAATGGATTGCGGTAACGCCAAAACCTTGGCAAAGTTGTTCGTGCAATTCTTCCCGAATCATTTCCGTGCGTTGGCCTTTCATACCGCCCGTTTCCATAATGATGGTATTCTGCAGTTGAAAAGGATATTGCTCTATTAAATCCAACAAAGCATAAGTAACACCAATCAAAATCACGTTTTGTCCTGCATTGTCCAAACGTTCTAATTTCAGGATAAGTTCATCGTGATTGTGCAAATAGAAACCACTTTCTGGGTTTTGAGTCATTTGTATTAAATCTTCGACCATATATATCAGGGATGAACCTTCGCGCTCCAAATAGGAGGGAAGCAAAGCTAAAATCACATAATCTTCGATATTGCCATAAAATTGAGAAAAACCTTTTCGATAACTTTCTTCGTACAAAGAAATGTCGGTAACGAAATGATTGCTAGTCTTCATCCCAGTTGTTCCGCTACTGGTAAAGATTTTCTGAATTGGGTTTTTATTAGAAACCACTGTGTGACTTTTGAAAAACTGAATCGGCAGAAACGGAATTTGCTCCAACGATTTTACTTTTTGGACATCAGTTTTCAAAAAATCACAAAATTCGCGATAGACCAAGTTGTTTTCATATTGAAAACGAAACACTTTGAGTGCTATTTTTTCAAATTGCTTTTGACTTGAAATGGAAAATATGTTGGGAGTTGGAAACAAATTTGAGTTTTCTAAAATGGAAATAAGTAAATACTACAAAGAGAATGGATTTATTGTTTTCAGTTTTTGGATTCCATTAAAGTCATTATCGTTTGTAATTAAAGTAAGATTATGAACTATTGCAGTTGCGGCAATTATTGCATCTGGAGTTCTAATTTTTTTACTTCTTCTTATTTTTATACATTATGTAACTATTTCTGGATTAAGCATAAGAATGTTAGAGTCAGATACAAATTCTTTTAGAAAGCCTTCTTTCTCTTTGTCAGGATTAATCCAAGACAAGGCTTCAATTTCTGTAATTACAGAAATATTTGGAGTTTCATCAATTATTTTAGAAATAAAGTTCATTGTTTTTTCAGAAAATAATTCCGAAAAATAATTAGAAATTACATTATTGTCAATTAAGTATTTTCCCATTCTTTTCGCATTATTTGTGTATGCTTATTAAAACTTTCGGCATCTTTAGTTGTAAAAACACCTCTATATTTCTCAGATAAATTTGTTTTTTTAACCGAAATGTTATTTTTAATAATTTTCAAAACATCAAGATCTTCTAATTCTTTTAAGATCGCAAATGCTTTTCGGGTTTTTATTTCAACTAATATAGTTTTCATATTAAAATATAATTAAATCCAGAATTATCAAAGGTAAGTTGTTTTTCCAAAATTTTACAAAAGTAATTAAAGAAATAAAAAAACTCCAACTTTACGATTGGAGTTTCAAAAATATAATTAAAAATCAATTATTCAATCAATAATTTTCTAGTATCTGTTTTTCCATCTTCAGTGATTCTAACTATGTAAGCCCCTCCTTTAAGTGTAGAAACATTTAAAGCATTGTTTGAAGTTTTAGCATTTAAAACTTGTTTCCCTAAGATGTCATAAACTGCAACAGTTTTGGCTTCGCTACTATTAGAAGTGATGTATAAATTACCATCTTTAACTGGGTTTGGATATACTTGTAAGCCAGAGATCGAGTTTTGGTTTACCGATAAGTTTGTATCTACTAATGAACGAGACACAACTTGTGCAGTACCATTAAATTCAGCTACTAAAACTACTCTGTTTGCTGCACCAGACGGTACAGTTTCTCCTATATAATTTGCTTCAGAAAACATAGTTCTAAAGGTGATATCTGTTCCGTCACTTAAATTATAATTTGTATTGGCTGCAAAAACTATTATTCCATTAGCGGTTGTAAATGAAGTATTGTTAATTTGGACTAATTCACTTTCATAGTCTTCAATATTTGCTGTAATATCAGCAGCTGTAACGACTTGAGGTGTAATTGTGTTTCCTGAAGATGCTACAGTTGCATTTTCTAAGGGTAAAAGTTGCAATAAGCCACTAAATAAAGAAGCTTGTCCTTTTAATCCAGAAATAGCGTCACCAGCAACCATTGGTGTTGAGATTGTACCAGAAAGGTCATCAATTAAAATACCAGCAGTTGCATCTTGAATATATTTTTGATTTCTTGTTGTTCTTGCATAAGTAATTACAGGCGTGCTTGATACTTGATAGTATTTTCCAACACCATTTGTTATTACATCAGCTCTTAATGCAGCTAAGTCTGCAACTACATTTAACTCGGCAACGGTAAATGTTACAGTAGCATTTTTTGCGGGAACTATTGGAACATGAGCATTATCAACTAATTCTACATATACTGTGTATGCTCCAATAGTTGTAGGGACAGAAATAGGAGTAGTGTCGTATTTCATAACTGTCGAGCCACCATTAATTTTGTAATGAATGTGGCCATCTCCTGTTCCATTAGCAACATTGAAGTTATTTATTGATAAAGCAACATTAACAGTAGAAGTGTTAGGATTAAAAACAGTTGCGTTCGTAGGACTGGTTATGTTTAAGGTAGGATCTGTTGTGCAAGAATTGACATGTCCACTTCCTGCTGCGCCTGTTATATATGCTACAACTTCCCACTCTGAGTTAGCTGCATCTGTTCCAGCACTAACTGTCCAATCAGCATTTGGAGAACAAATAGAAGCTTTTCTTGTTAACTTGTTATTAGCTGTTCTGTTAGCAACCCCAGCTACACTCCATCCAGAACCTGGATCTGCACCATCAGTTCCTACAGCATCTATAAGAGTCCAAACAGTAGCAATGTCTTTTGCTAATCCTACAGCATCATCACCATTCCAGTTGCAACTTCCGCTATATAAGTTTGCTCCTGGAACATCAGTCACATTATTGGCAATTACAAAAGTTGCATTGTTTGCCAAAGTTCCAGTTAGATTTATTGAAGCCTCCGGCCAAGTACCTCCATTGGCAATTGTCCAAATTCTGTAACCAGTTAAATCTACATCTGCACCAGTACCATTAAAGATTTCAACATATTTGCTGTTACCACTACTTCCCTCCGCATATTCGGATATAATTAAATCGGTTGCTTGTCCAAACGACAAAGAAGCCAGTAAAATAGATAATAAAGTGTAAAATTTTTTCATAACGTTTTTTTAAATGTTATGCAAATATAACAACAATTTTGCTCATTATTAAAGAATCAATGTAAAAAAATCATTAAATTAATTAAAATGTTGAGAATTCAATTATTTCACAATAAGTTTTCTAGTTGCAGTAGCATCGCCTTCGTTTATCTTAATGATATAAACGCCTGGAGTTAAATTAGAAATATTGAGCTCTTTAGAACTCATTGTAGTTTGGAGTACTTTTTTGCCAAGAACATCAAAAATCACAATGTTTTTGTCTAAGTCGTTTTTAGAGGTAATGTAAACTTTGCCGTTACTTACAGGATTAGGGTACAAACTCAATCCTTCGATAACCGAAGTTTCTTGTTGTTTGGAAATTGACTTACCCTCTTGTGCCGAAGCACTCAAAGTAAAGAAAAAACCCAGTAAAAGTGTAATATAAAAGTAATGTTTAACCATCATGTATATTTTGTCGTAAAGATATATAAAAACTTTTCAAAATCCATATCAAAAACTTTAAAAATTAGTTAATCTTTATTTTTTAAAGAAATCGAATAGCAAAAGGATTTTTTTTGTTTTGGTTAACAATCTAAAAGAATTAGGAGCAATTCTTATTATAAAAAAATGTTGAGAATTTACCCATACTGAACTCTTTTTAAGTCTGCTTGGCTTAATTCTTTTTATTACAGCATTTTGCGTTAGGGATTACTTCACTTAGTTACTATTTTCATAGGAGTTCAGTGAATTTCATTTGAACTGAAAATCCTTTTTTTGGCTTTTTCTACCACAAAAAAGATTACTTCACTAAAAATATATTTTTTTATTGGTGTTCAGTGAACTTCGTTTGTAACGTAAAGCCCGCCGCTTGCGGAACGCCCAAATAATTAAAATTCTAAATGCTGTTATTTTTAGAATTTAGCGGTATGCATTAACAAATTCAATTAAAATTTTAAGAATAAAAATAAATTTCCTTTTGCTTTATATTGTATTACCAAATTGTTAACTTATAATAAAGGTTCAAAATCTATGATGTTTTGTTTTATCTTTACCTTTAAAAACCTTTAAGCAGTATTGTGCTATTATGAAAAAACGAAACACAAAGATTTTATTAGTCGATGATGAACCGGATATTTTGGAAATAGTTGGATATAATCTCACTCAAGAAGGTTATCAAATTTTTACCGCATCAAATGGGAAAGAGGCCATAGTTAAAGCTAAAAAAGAAGTGCCTGACCTCATTATTATGGACGTAATGATGCCCGAAATGGACGGTATGGAAGCCTGTGAAATCATTCGAAAAATTCCTGAATTGAATAATGTCATCATTGCTTTTTTGACCGCCAGAGGCGAAGATTATTCGCAAGTAGCAGGTTTCGATGCTGGGGCTGATGATTACATAACCAAGCCAATAAAGCCAAAAGTTTTAGTAAGCAAAGTTAAGGCATTGTTAAGAAGACTCGAAGAGAAAGAAAAAAACAGCGAAACCCTCAATGTAGGCGGAATTGAAATCAATCGGGAAGAATATCAAATCATAAAAGACGGTATTGTAATTGCCTTGCCTCGAAAAGAGTTCGAATTGTTTTATTTATTGGCTTCAAAACCTGGAAAAGTTTTCAAACGTGATGAAATTTTAGACAAAGTTTGGGGTAATGAAGTGATAGTTGGCGGCAGAACTATTGATGTTCACATCCGAAAACTTCGAGAGAAAATTGGTGATGATTTCTTCAAAACTATAAAAGGAGTTGGGTATAAATTCGAAGTCTAATTTTTGTGTTAGATTTGCACCACTCTTCGAACTCAAAAAAAATGAAAATTAGTTTCAAAAAAACCTATAAGTTTGCTGTAATCTCGGCTTTATACATTAGCCTTTTTACTTCTTTTTTTGTAATTTTTTTGGCAAAAGCAATGTTTAGACCATTAAACAATTTATTGCTTTTTAGTCTAGTTTTTTTTATATTCGTATATATTTTTTCGTTTATCTTACTTCAATATCGAGTTGAAAAATTTATTTATCGTCGAGTAAAAAAAATCTATGACGATATTTCTTTATTAGAATCTAGCACTTTTTTAAACCAACCCATAACAACAGATATGGAAGCCTTGACCAGAGAAGTTAAAAAGTTTGCCACCGACAAAAAACTGGAAATTGAAATGCTTAAAGTTAGAGAAAATTACCGAAGAGAATTTTTAGGCAATGTTTCTCACGAGCTAAAAACCCCATTATTTACTGTGCAAGGTTATATCTCAACCCTCCTTGAAGGAGCTATGGAGGACAAAAATATCAGAAAAAAATATTTGAAACGTGCCGAAAAAGGTGTCGAACGATTGATTTATATTGTCGAAGATTTAGATATGATTACCAAACTAGAAGTAGGTGATTTGAATCTGGAATTTTCTGAATTTGATATTGTAGAATTGATTCAAAACGTTTTCGACCTACTGGAAATGAAAGCCGATAAAAAGAAAATTACTTTGGCATTTGAAAATCATCATATTCAACCCGTTTTTGTAAAAGGAGATAAAGACAAATTGCAACAACTTGTAGAGAATTTGATAGTCAACTCTATAAAATACGGCAAAGAAGGCGGTCTGACCGAAGTAAGCATAATCAATCTTACCAAAAGAAAAGTTTTAATTCGAATTTCCGATAACGGCGAAGGTATAGATAGTCAAAATCTTCCAAGAATTTTCGAACGCTTCTATCGTGTAGATAAAAGTGGTGCTCGCAGTGAAGGCGGTTCAGGATTGGGTCTTGCCATCGTAAAACACATTGTCGAAGCACACAAAGAAAAGATATATGTAGAAAGTGAATACGGTATTGGCTCCGAATTTTCTTTTACTTTGTCAAAAGCTAAGTTAAATAATGAGTCAAAAGGATAAGTTGAATAATTTCCTCTTTTTTATAAAAATTCAATTTTTTATAAATCCTATCTTAAAAAGACACTCAAAATATAATAAATAATCGCTGCCAATAAGGCCGAAACGGGAATAGTAAGTACCCAAGCCCACAAAAGACTTAACGTTACTCCCCAACGAACCGCAGAGATTCGTTTAGTTAGACCAACCCCAATAATGGATCCTGTAATAGTATGTGTAGTGCTCACTGGAATTTTTAAATGTTCTGTAAAATAAAGTGTCAACGCTCCTGCTGTTTCAGCTGCTACACCTTCAAAGGATGATACTTTAGTAATTTTGGACCCCATAGTTTTTACAATTTTCCAACCCCCACTCAAAGTGCCTGCTGCAATGGCAGAATAACACGCCAAAGGAATCCAAACTGGCATTTTGAAAGTTCCATCATCTTTTGGAAGAACTACATCTAGCCAATGAGGTAACCCTTCTTGAGTTACGCCACTTGTATGAATATATACGGCAACAGCAGCGGCAATAATTCCCATTACTTTTTGTGAATCGTTTCCACCATGACCTAAACTAAAGGCTGCCGAAGATAATAGTTGCATTTTTTTCAATACATAATCGGCTTTTTGCAAACTCAAACTACTAAATGTTAAGGCAAATGTAGAAATGGATAAGATGATAAAAGCAACTAAAAACCATTTAATATTATGAGATTCAAAGACTACACTCAAAAAATGAGAATCGAAACGCGGTTTTTCAATTTTATCGTAAGGCACCATTTGATAGTAAACAAACAATATAGTCGAAACCATAAGACCAATAGTAAAGAGTTTTGGAAGTATTCTTTTTTCGGATGTATTCAATAACCAAATCGAAATTAAGTAAGAAGCAAATGCCCCAACAAGAGGAGCCAAAACAATAAAAGCAATCACGATAACAACTCCCGATGGCAATCCTCCATCTTTTCCTGCTTTATACCAACTTACTATATCATACCAATGCTGAGTTCCATCGACAGTTTCATAACCCCAAAATCCATGAACTGCAATAGCATGTGCCAAGGCAGCTCCAGCAAAACCACCAATCAAAGTGTGTGACGAACTTGAAGGTATTCCGAGCCACCAAGTCAATAAATTCCAACAAATTGCAGCAATGACACCTGCTAGGATGACCACAAGATCTATCTCCATGGTGTGTGCTGTTTTAGCAACAGTATCGGCCACTCCAAACCCAAAAACCCAATATGCTAAAAAGTTGAAAAAAGCAGCCCAAAGTACGGCCTGAAAAGGAGTTAGAACTTTTGTGGCAACAACTGTGGCAATAGCATTTGCAGCATCGTGAAAACCATTGATGTAATCAAAAATCAGTGCCAGTATGATTATGACAATAAGCAGTGTAAATTCCATATTTTTTATTGAAGAATGGTAACATTATAAACTTTAAAATAAGAAAATTTCTATAAAAAAATTCCCTTATTCAACTATTTAATCTTAAAAAAAGTTAAGAATGTTTAACAGAAATAGTTTCTAAAACACCAGCAACATCTTTACATTTATCAGCAGCAGATTCAAGAACCGATAATACTTCCTTATATTTTATAATGTTTTTAGTATCGGTTTCGTTTTCAAAAAGTTCAGCAATAGCTTTGTCATAAACTATATCTGATTTTGCTTCCAATTTGTTAATTTTTGAACAAGCATCTGTAATACTTTTCATTTTCTTCAAATCTCTCAATTCTTTGACAGCCAATTCTATGTTCTGACTAGCTTCAAGATTAATTTCAGTCAATTTTCGAATCGATTTTGTAATCTTGCTTACTTGATAAAAACGCATTCTACTGGAAGCTCCGTGAAGATAGTTGGCCACATTATCTATCGAAGTAATCAATGAATGAATATCTTCTCTGTCAAATGGCGTAATAAAATTTCTACTCAATTCTAAATTTGTCAACCGAGTGATATCCTCACTTTTTTGCTCTAATTCATCAATTTTCAGAAAAAGTTCGTCTCTTTCTTTCAATGGAAGATTTACGGCTTCGTGTAATATAGAAGCCAATTGCACTAGATTTGATGCAGCTTCCTCAAAAAGAGGGAAGAATTTTTTGTCTTTTGGAACAAAAAATTGGAAGATACTATTTGCATTCATTAATGAAAAATTATTAATTTTAAATCACAAAAATACCTTTTTAGAACAACCTATATATGAAGGAATTGTTAACAAAATGGAAACAAGAATTTTCTTTTAATAAATAAAAAACACTTTCTAAATATTGTTTAAAATGCTTCTTATAAATATTATAGTAGAGATGAAATCCCAATCTAAAGTGTTGGTTTCAGGAACAAATTTAGTAATTGTATTAATGAATTTGTAACCCATTTCTGATCATAGTTCAAATATTGCAGAATATGTTGATTTTAGGGTAAATGCCAAAATAATCAAACACGAAAAACCCGAAGATTTGAATAGAAAAAAGAGTGAATAAATTTATAGGTATAGGCGTTTAGACCTCCCATTTCAAAGAATAATATTATCTTTGTAAAATGGAGGTAAGGGAAAAATTCATAGGAGTCAATTCTATAAAGTTCAACAAACGATTTAAGGAGGATTTGGATTGCTACGAATATCTTTCTTTGGTTAAATGGGAAGCGGGTTATCGTTGTAGAAAATGTGATTATGAAAAATATTGTAAAGGAGAAAAGCTATTTTCTAGGCGTTGTTTGAAATGTAAATATGACGAAAGCTCAACCTCGAACACTATGTTTGATAAATTGAAATTTTCAATACTCATCGCCTTTCATATTGTGTTTAAAATCGGCACAAAGAAAAAAGGAATGTCCTCCTTGGAATTAAGTCATGAGTTTGAGTTAAGGCAAAAGACCTGTTGGTTCTTTAAACAAAAAGTGCAACAAGTAATGAAAAGTAGTATGAAAAGCCCGCTTACAGGAGTTGTTCATGTTGATGAGTTTGTAATTGGTGGTCCCGAAGAAGGAAAAAAAGGGAGAAGTAAAGGTCTAAAAAAATTGATAGTTCTTGCTATTGAAATTTTAGAAGATGGAGTTGGTCGAGCTTATGCAGAAGTAATAGAACATTCCTCGGCAAAAGAATTAGGAAGCTTTTTAGTGAAATATGTTTCCAAAGACGCTGATTTAGTTTCAGATAAATGGAAAGGATATACACCTTTGAAAAAGGAATTTAAAAAATTGAAACAAGTGGCTTCGGATGACGGAAAAAACTTTAAAAAGTTGCATATACATATTATGAATATCAAAGGTTGGCTTCGAGGAATTCATCATCATTGTAGTAAGGAGCATATGCAAAATTATCTAGACGAATATCATTTTAGATACAATAGGAGGTCAAATATGGATACAATATTCGATGTGTTAATAAGAAAGATGGTATTTTACAAATAAATATCAATGAAATAAGGCGCTAACGAGGGAGGTCTAAACGCCTATACC
>DMHA01000429.1:3251-3635 GCA_003449615.1 Flavobacterium sp. | reverse complement strand
GCCAATTTTTGATAAACTTCTTTTGAAATTTCAATTAATTCGGCACTTTTGGAAAGTTTTTTGGTTTCGGTTTCTGAGATTAATTCGTGTAAAAACATAATCATTTCCACTTCATATCCACCTTTTATTGCGATTTCTATTTCTCTTTTGCCTTCAATCAAAAAAGTGCTGGATTGTTTTCGGGCTTTAGATTTTTCCTGCAACAAAACCAACGATTTTATAAATGGATTTTGAGATGAAGTGATTTGTTTCATTGTCAATGAGTCGAAAAGTTTCAAAGCCTCAAAGTTACCAACTTTTTATAAGTTCCAATGTTCAAATTCCAAAATAATCGGTTTCTTTGAATTTAAGATTGTAGATTTTGACAAGATATTTCAAGTTGTG
>DMHA01000429.1:0-3165 GCA_003449615.1 Flavobacterium sp. | reverse complement strand
GAAATCTGTTTGCCAATTAATAATTTGCATTAAAAATAATTGTAATTATTTTTAATGCAAATGTCGTAGCTAACCAAATATTTTAATTTGAAATAAACTTACCTGTATATACTTTTGAATCACTCTTTAAACGCATTATATAAATTCCTTGTTTTTGACTATTGAAAAATAGTTCTTCTCTGAGTTGAGAAAATGTTTTTTGTATTTCTAAAATGCGTTTTCCGTCTAAACTGAAAATTTCTATTTGTACTTCTCTTTCCAAAAATTCGTTTGGAACATCAAAAATAACAGTGTGGTTTGTAATAGGATTTGGATAAATAGTAAGTAGATGGGTTTTGCCGTATTCGTTTATTCCTAAAGTGGCTCCATACTCAAAAGCCCCAATATCGCAAATTCCAACTCTTGTTGCCCCTCTTTGGTCTGTGGTTGTGCAACCATTTCCGGCATTGATAGCAGGACTTCCCAACTGTAAAGCCATCGTTTGTGTTAGTCCTCCGTTATCGGCTAACGGACTTAATAAAGGGTCAACAAACAAAGAGTTTGCCGATGTCGCTACACATCTTCCGCTAGCATTTTCTGGAAAGAAAAGGTTATTGCCCCCATCGTTCAGTTCTGAATTGCAATTTTTCCAAACATTCCAAGGATTGGTAACGGTTTGATTGTAGAAAATATTATTTTTTATCATCACGGTAGTATTACCACTATTGTTTCCTGAATGTATAGCTCCACTTTGTCCATTTCCTGGATTATTGGCTTGGTTGTTTGCAAACGTACAATTTATAATATCTACTGGAGTTGCATTTTGAGGAACCGACATAGCACCACCATATTGATTGGCAATATTGGTTGCAAAAGTGCAATTTTGAACCGTTAATTTTGCATTTATACCGCCAGCAAAAATGGCTCCTGCCTGATTAGCTGTGTTGTTGTTAAAAGTAGAATTGCGAAACGTAAAAACCCTATTAGTTAGCAATGCCACAGCGCCGCCTAAATCTGCTGTATTGTTTTTAAATGTACAGCTATGAATTTCGTTCAAAATACAATCAGAAATCCACAGAGCACCACCTGAACCTCCAGAACCTGTAATGGACTGGTTTCCATCAAAAACACAGGTATTAAAAAGCAATGTTGTATTTTCTACACCTGAAGTAAGTGGATATTCAGAATCTGGAATGCCAGAACTTCCACCGCCTTTGTGCCAAAATGCACCACCTTGCTTAGCTGAATTAGATTTAAAAGTACAACCCGTAACCTCTACTGACTGATTTCTATACGGAAATAAAAACATAGCACCTCCTTGTCCTTGACCATTGGAAGAATTTCCTTCAAAAGTGCTGCCTCTAATAATCAATTCTCCGTTATCGCCTCTTGCACCATCATCATAAATAGCACCACCACAAGGATCTGAACCAATTAAATCTGTGGTGCTATTGTTTTTAAAAGTTGAATTTGTAATATATAAATTACTCAACAAATTGCTAATGGCACCACCTTGATTAACGGCTTTGTTGTTTTCAAAATAACAATTTGTAACTCTCAATACACTCAAGCTTTTGGTATAAATGGCGCCACCGCCACCTTCTGCGTTTAAAGTTGAGGTGTTATCATAAAATTTGCAATTTATAAGCTCCAAATTTCCTTTAAATTCAACAAAAATTGCTGCTCCTTGTGCATTAACAAGTCCATTTCTAATGGTTAAATCATTGATAATTGTTTGTCCTGCAATATCAAAAATTCCAAAATTAGGGGCTGTTGTATTTCTAATAATGGTTGCCCCATTTCCATTAATTGTTAGATCTAAACCTGTAACCGAATTTGTAATTAAGGGCAATCCACGCTGGCTCGCATTTCCAGTTGTGTTTGGATTTGAAGAAGTAAAATGAATCGCCGTTAGTGTATAAGTTCCGTTTGTGGCAAGGTTGATAATATCGGCTTCGCTATTAGAATTGGCTGTGTTTATGGCGTTAATTAGTGCGGTAACATCGCCATTGGGAATGTTAAAAGTGGCACTTTTTATTTCTGAAGTAGAAATAATTAGGGTTAATAAAGATAAGAAAAATGGTTTCATATTTAGAATGAGTAAGTGGTTTTGAATGAATTCAAACATTTATTTTATGAAAATGTTTGTTATGCAAAGATAAGACAGGAAATTTTATGGAAAAATATATTATTATTGAAACATTAATTTATTACGATTTCAATTGTTTCATTGACGTTCCCCAATCTTCTAAATGATGTACAGAAGTTAGTTTGCCATCAATTACAGTGTGAAAATCAATTGAAATAATTTTGAATGATTTTGTACCGTCAGTTTGTACTCCTATAAAATCGCCATTGGTTGTGCTGCTTATCAAGCTTGCTTGTCGTTTGCAATATATACTTTAACATTATTCCACACCCTTAAATCAAAAATTACAAAATCCCTCTTGCTTTGATTTCCAAATATTTATTGATGGTATCCAAAGTCAGATTTTCAGGTTGGGTGAGCACAGAATAGATGCCGTATTTCTTAAGTTCGTTGACGATTAATCTTTTTTCGAACGAAAATTTCTCGGCGATTACTTTGTCATAGACTTCTTGAATGTTTTCGGCTTTTTTGTTGATGAGTTCGTTCAGTTCAGTGTTTTGGAAGAAAACCACGACCAACAAATGATTTTTGGCAATCCCTTTCAAATAGGGCAGTTGCCGATGTAAACCGTCCATCGTTTCGAAATTGGTATATAAAACGATCAAACTTCTTTGGTTAATGTTTTTCTTGATGTCGGTATATAATCGGCTGAAATCACTTTCGAAAAAATCGGTTTTGATGTTGTATAAAGTTTCCAGAATTTTGTGCATTTGCGAAGCGCGCCTTTCGGCAAAAACACGATTTTCTACTTTTTTAGAAAAGGCAAACATTCCCGCTTTGTCTTGTTTTTTCAAGATAACATTGGATAGAACGAGCGTGGCATTAATGGCATAATCCAGTAAACTCAATCCGTTGAAAGGCATTTTCATCACACGACCTTTGTCGATTATCATATAAACGGATTGCGATTTTTCGTCCTGAAATTGATTGACCATCAAGGCGTTTTTTTTGGCGGTAGCTTTCCAATTCAAGGTTCTAATGTCGTCTCCTTGATTGTATTCTTTGATTTGTTCAAACTCCATCGTGTGCCCAATTCT
>DMHA01000413.1 GCA_003449615.1 Flavobacterium sp. | reverse complement strand
CTGACTTACTTTTACCTTCCCCAACAAACAGTAGATTCATTAAGAAAACATTGTACTCATTATTTGATAAAATTTTCAATCCTCTTTTTCGGTTTAATACATATCGCAAATGCTTCAGTATTACATTGGGAATTATCTTTGTTTTATCCATTTTTTGTGTTGCCGCAAATAATTATGGGTTACTTTATTACCAATTTAAGATTAAAATATGGTTTTTGGTGGGGTTATGCTTTGCATGTTTTATTTAATGCAATTGGTCGGATCTAATTTTTTTTTATTGTTTTTTATCTATAATTCCTAACAGGCTTTAATTAGTTATTTTCATTAAAATTCAATAACAAAGTATACTAATAAACCTATGAACTTCAGTTCAGACCCCATAAACACCCTCGAAAACCTTATCTACAAAAACAAAACCAAGAGTATTTCTATCTATTTGGTGGTGGTTTTGGCGGTGTTGCTTTTTATAGTGTTGTTGCCTGTAATCGAGGTGGATATTAGCAGTCAGAGTCGGGGTATTATTCGCTCTAAGACAGATAATGTGCCGGTTACTACCATCGTGAGTGGTCGCATTACTTGGCTTTCGCTGCGAAATAATGGGGTGGTCAGCGAAGGCGACACCCTAATCAAAATGGCAAAAGACGGTTTAACCACCGAGAAAGCCACACAAGGCGAATTGTCAAGCACCCTTATCGAACTGCAAGAAGATGTAACCGCTATTTTGAGCGGCAAGACCGCCCACCTCAAAACTACTGCCGCCCGAGAGGATTTCCACCAATACAAATCCCAAAAAAACGAGTTGCAATCCAAAGTCTCGCAAGCACAAATCAACTACAACCGCAACAAGACCCTTTTCGACAAAGGCATTATTGCCAGTGCCGAATATGAAAAATTTCAGTATGAATTGCAATTTGCCCGTCAAGCATTGCAAAGTTTTGTGAGCCAACAAAAAGCCAGTTGGGAAACTCAAAAAAGAGAATTAGAAGAAAGAGTGCAGCATATAGATGGCGCTGTTGCAAAAATAAAAGTAGAAGAAAACAATTATGTGGTTTTGGCACCCATATCCGGAACGATAGAAGGTTTTTCGGGGCTGCAAGTGGGTTCGTTTATCAATGCTTCGCAACCCATTGCCACGATTTCGGCTACGGATAACCTCATTGTAGAAAGCACCGTTTCGCCCAACGACATAGGCTTAATCCAGAAAAACCAAGCCGTAAAATTCCAAATCGATGCCTTCAATTACAACCAATGGGGTTTGCTCGAGGGCAAAGTCATCGACATTGACCGCAATATTACCATTCAAGGCAATCAGGCTTATTTCAAGGTGCGTTCGAGTTTGAACTCCACAGCAATGAAACTGCAATCGGGCTACAAATCGAATGTTTCCAAAGGAATGACACTCACCACCAGATACATCATCACCAGAAGAAGTTTGTTTGAGTTGTTGTTTGATAAGGTGGATGATTGGTTGAACCCGAAAGCCCCCCAGCCCCCGAAGGGGGAGTTTGTAAATCGCTAAAAAAATTAATCCTAAAAATAAAAAAACAGAAAATACTATGTAGATTTGTAGAAATAAATTCTATTGTTATGACCGCAATTGCCTTAAAAAAATATTTGGTTTCAAAAATCAATCTTATTGATGATGATTTGGTTTTGGAAAAATTAAAAAAAGTGGTGGATAAAAACGAGAAAGTCTATGTACTCTCGGAGGCACAATTAAAGAGCATTGAAATATCTGAGCAAGAAATTTTAAGAGGCGAATGTTTTGACGAAGAAGAAATGGACAAAAAATTTGAAGAATGGCTAAACGCAGAGTAAGTTGGACTAGCAGAGCTAATTCTGAACTTTATGAAATATTAAACTACTATGCAAAAAGAAACAAAAGTAGAATTTATAGTGCCAAACTTCGCAACAGTATCAAACAGAAACTAAAAGATTTAGATTTTTCGATAGCTTTACCTCAAAAGACCGCCAAACCCAATATTTTTTATTTTACGCACAATCATATTTCTGTGTTTTTTTCTTTTCAAGATAATACTGTTTTTGTAAAATCAGTTTGGGATGAAAGAAGAAATCCACAAAGTTTGGAATTCATATTGCAAAAAATAGATTGATTCTCTACACAAATCTTCATAGTATTTTCTGAAAACTCAATTCAGAAAATGGCATCTATCAAAATTAAACAACACGACATCAAAGATTGCGGAGCGGCTTGCTTGGCATCAATTGGCAATCATTATAAAGTAAATCTTCCCATTGCTCGCATTCGGCAATATGCCAATACCGACAAACGAGGCACTAATGTTTTGGGCATGATTGAAGCCGCCGAAAAAATGGGCTTCACTGCCAAAGGTGTCAAAGGCGGTATGGACGCCATTGACAAAATTCCGCTTCCAGCCATTGCTCACGTTGTTGTCAAAGAACAGCTACATCATTATTTGGTAATTTATAAGGTAGAATGTGTTTTAGAACAATCTAAAATCAACAATCTAAAATCTAAAATCCTTGTGATGGATCCTGCTTACGGCAAAATGGAAACCCATACTTTCGAGGAATTCCAGAAAATTTGGTCGGGCGTTTTGATTCTTTTTGCCCAAAATGATGACTTTAGAATTTACAACGAAAAAGTATCTCCACTAAAACGCTTTTGGCATTTGGTGCAACCCCACAAAACCATTTTGGTTCAAGCCCTTGTAGGTGCGGTGCTTTTTACGGTTTTAGGTTTAGCAATGTCCATTTACATTCAAAAAATAACCGACTATGTTTTGGTCGAAGGCAACAGAAACTTGCTGAATTTATTGAGCGTTTCAATGATTGTAATTATTATGCTCCAAGCTTATATTGGTTCTAAGAAAAGTGTTTTTGTCATGAAAACGGGTCAATTGATAGACGCCAAATTGATTTTGGGCTACTACAAACATTTACTGCATTTGCCACAACGTTTTTTCGACACCATGCAAATAGGCGAAATTACCTCAAGAATAAACGATGCCGTCAAAATCCGTTCATTTATCAATGAAGTCGCAATCGAAATGATTGTCAATGTGTTTATCGTGATTTTCTCGTTCACGCTGATGTTTACCTATTATTGGAAACTGGCTTTGGTCATTTTGTTTGTGATTCCTTTTTATGCAGGAATTTATGTGGTTTTGAATAAATTCAACAAAAAAGTAGAACGCAAGATTATGGAAAATGCTGCTGAATTAGAAACCCAATTGGTCGAAAGTGTAACCCATATTCGCACCGTAAAAGAATTCGGAATCGAAGATTTCTCGAATCTTAAAACGGAAAATCGATTTGTAAAATTGCTGTTTACCACTTATAAATCAGGGCTGAACAGTATTTTTGCTGGCACTTCCACACAGTTTTTGGCATCCATATTTACGGTGGTTTTGATGTGGATAGGTTCTGGTTATGTGATAGATAGAGCCATTACACCTGGAGAATTATTTTCGTTTTATGCGTTGATTGGTTATTTTACTTCGCCAGTTGCTTCTTTGATTGGAATGAATAAAACGGCTCAAAACGCACTCATTGCTGCCGATAGACTTTTTGAAATAATGGATTTGGAAAGGGAGGAAACCGAAAACAAAGTGGAATTGCAAAGAGAAAATATTGGCGATATAAAATTCGAAAATGTAAGTTTTCGTTATGGATCTCGAACCGAAGTTTTCAAAAACTTCAATGCTGTTTTCAAAAAGAATGAAACCACCGCCATTGTTGGCGAAAGTGGCAGTGGCAAAACAACGCTGATTTCGCTTTTGCAGAATTTATATCCCATCAATGAAGGTAAAATATACATTGGTGATTATGATGCACAATTCATTCATTATCAAAGTTTAAGGAATTGTGTAGGTGTTATTCCGCAACAACTCAATTTGTTTTCAGGAAATATTATCGATAACATCGCTTTGGGCGATTCTTTTCCTAATATTCAACGGATTTTAGAGTTGTCTAAACAATTAGGAATTACCGAATTTGTCGAAAAATTGCCCAATGGTTTTGAAACCCAAATTGGCGAAAACGGTGCTATGCTTTCGGGTGGGCAAAAACAACGCATTGCCATTGCAAGAGCCTTATATAAAAATCCAGAGGTTTTGTTGATGGACGAAGCCACATCGTCTCTAGACACCAATGCCGAAAGAATTGTAAAAGAAGTCATTGACAACTTCAAATCACAAGGAAAAACGGTTATAGTAATTGCCCATCGACTGAGTACCATTGCCAATGCTGATGTTATTTTGGTGATGGAAAACGGTACGATTGTAGAGTCGGGAAATCATCAAGATTTATTGAATCAAAAAGGGAAATATTTCGATTTGTGGGGTAAACAAAGTGTAGTTTAGTCTTTGCAACCCTTGTATCAGAGTAAAGTAAACCCTATTACATCCCTTTTTATTTAAAAATGAGAATCAAAAATTAACAAAACAAATATAT
>DMHA01000349.1:2795-5372 GCA_003449615.1 Flavobacterium sp. | reverse complement strand
CAATTCGATATAATCGTGCGGAACATCTTTCGTATTGGCACTTTTATCCACGACAACCGTCCATTTTTTTCCATCATTCGAAGCCAAAATTTTATATTGATGAAACTTCCCGATTGTTTTGCCCATAAACTCCACATCTTGATCAGCATAATTAATTTGGATAGCATTGACTGTCGAAACTTCGCCCAAATCGGTTTGAAACCATTCACCGGAATTAGCTGTTTTGGCACTCCAATAGGTTTTTAGATCCTCGTCAACGGCAAAATTAGGTTGAAATCCTCCAAGAGTGGAAGAAGCTTGCACCGGCTTATTGTAATTTAATAGCATCCATCCTGTGAACAATCCCTTGATATGATTGGCGTTTTTTGTGGGCAATTGCGTTGGATAATCGCCATAAGCGGTGTTGCAATACATCACATCGTCTTGGTCAAAACCCGACGGCCAGATTCCAATTCGGCGTTCAAAACTGTTTTTAACGCCCAAAACGATGGTAGAAACGTGCCAATAATTCTTGAAATTATCTAAATAAGTGGCACCGTGACCAGCTCCTCTGGCAAATCCACCCGGTTTATACGAAAACGGATTATGGGCTTGATAAGCAAAACCCAATAAAGGATCGGAACTTACAAAAACGCCGTCGGCATAACCGCTAAATTCAGTAGCTGGCGCTCCGTATTGCAAATAATATTTTCCGTTGTGCTTCGTCATCCACGCACCTTCCATAAAGGGTTGCAAAAAAGTATTGTCGTTGTATTCCCCGAATCGCTCCCAACCGTGGTCTTCAGGATGCAACGAAATCATTGGTTTTACAAATCCTTCTGATTGCAAAGTTTTGGTGTTGATTTCGGTTCCCAAAATCGGAAATTCATTACTTGAATTCCAGTATAAAAAGAGTTTGTCTTTCTCCTCATCGTACAAAAATCCGGGATCCCAAGCACCTACTTTCAGCGAATCTGTTGCGATTTCCCATTCGTCTTTGGATGGATTTTTGCTTTTCCATATCGGGAAAGTCGGTTCGTGTGTTGAACCAATTACATACATTTCGTCTTTCATCACAAAAACGGCTGGCGCACACAATTCGTCATACACTTTATGTTGTGGGAGTAAAAATTTTCGGGATACAAAATTCCAATCACTCATATCGTCACTCCACCAATACCCCCATTGGTTGGTCGAAAAAAGAAAAAATTTACCTTTGAAATTTACAATTACCGGATCAGCAGTGGCGCGATGTTTTCCCTGCGTTACAAAATTTGGAATGGGACAATAACCGTAATCAATATTGATGGGGTTGCAGTAGGTTTTTTGCTGGGCATTGGAATTTGTGTAAAAAACAACAATGAGAATTATGAGTATATTCTTGATAGTTTTCATTTTATTGTTTTGTTTTTATTTATTCTGTTTTTACCACCATAAATATTTTGGGAACAGACCTAACAGGTTTTAAAAACCTGTTAGGTCTTTATCAACCCTTTAATTAATTGGTTCGAAACTGATTGCTGTTCCTCCGCCGGGGGCCAAATTCAAATTGATTTTTGATTTAGAACTAACTTCTATTGTACTGATTTTGTATGCTTTTGGATTATTTTTCCAATCGGCATCTTTTGCGTCTTCATAAATAATGGCTTTGTATTTTTTGCCTTTGGTCAGGAAATCCAATTTAATTTCTGATTTTCGAGCATTTTCATCGGTGATGGCTCCCAAAAACCAAGTTTCCTTGCCTTTTGTTTTTCTAGCAACCGTTAGATAATCTCCCGGTTCTGCTTCCAAGTATTTGCTTTCATCCCAATCTACCGCAACGTCTTTGATAAACTGGAAAGCATCTGGATATTTCTCGTAGTTTTCAGGTAAATCGGCAGCCATTTGCAAAGGCGAATACATCGTTACATACAATGCCAATTGTTTTGCCAATGTAGTGTGAACTTGTTCGGTTTTGGTTTTATCGTAATGACTCATTTTGATTTCGAAAATTCCGGGTGTGTAATCCATTGGACCGCCAAGCAATCTAGTAAATGGTAAAATGGTTTCGTGCATAGGTGGATTTCCTGTACTCCAAGCATTGAATTCATTACCACGAGCCGCTTCGGCAGCGATATAATTTGGGTAGGTTCGGCTATAACCTGTTGGTCGTGAACTTTCGTGCGAATTGATCATCAACTTGTAATCGGCGGCGCGTCGAGCCACAAAATTAAAGTGATTGACCATCGTTTGACCATCGTGAAATTCGCCACGCGGAATAATTTTACCCACATAACCCGATTTCACGGCAGGATAATTGTGTTTTTTCATCAGGTCGAAAGCGCGGTCTAAATGCCGTTCATAATTAGCAACCGAAGCCGAAGTTTCGTGGTGCATAATCATTTTGACGTTTTTAGATTTGGCGTAAGCCGTAACCGCATTCAAATCAAAATCTGGATAAGGTGTCACGAAGTCGAAAACTTCTTCTTTCCAATTGCCAAACCAATCTTCCCAACCTACATTCCATCCTTCGACCAGAACGCCATCGAAACCGTTTTTGGCAGCAAAATCAATATATCTTTTGGTGTTTTCGGTCGTTGCTCCGTGTTTTCCTGAAGG
>DMHA01000349.1:0-2659 GCA_003449615.1 Flavobacterium sp. | reverse complement strand
CCAACGTATTTCATCGGTTTAATATAGGAAGTATCATCAATTTTACACGGTTCATTCAGGTTCAGAATCATCTTGGAACCCACAATATCTCGGGCATCATCGCTCATCATAATGGTTCTCCAAGGAGAAACGCAAGGCGCTTGCAAATAGGCTTTGTCACCAATCGCATTTGGTACTAAATTAGCCGACAATTTATAGTTTTTCACATCAGCATTCAGGTGCATAATTGGGTAATTGACCACTGCTGCTTCAAAAATATTCAGATACAATCCCGATGGTGATTTCATCATCAAAGGCGATTGAACCACATATTGTCCGGCAATCGATTTTACACCGATTCCGTTCTTCAAATTTAATTTTGAGTTGTCAATTTCAGAAAATTTTGTTTCGTTGTACACATATTCCTGACTGTCATAATCTCCCGGAATCCAAAAAACTTTGTGATTATCGGTCAAATTAAATTGAGAAACCTCATCCGAAATAATGAAATAATTCAGGTCTTTTTGTTTGGGAAAATCATATCTAAAGGCAACACCTTCATCAAAAACTCTGAAAATGATATTCATTTTTATTTTAGTTCCTTTTTGAATTAGGGAAACTGTCAACTCATTGTAATGATTTACAATAGTTGCTTGCTCGCCTAAAACGGGTTTCCAAGATTCGTTAAAAGAGTTTGTTTTTGTATCTGCAATTTCAAAATTGGCATCCAACGCGGTTTTATCCTTTAGTTTTATTCCTAAAGTGCTGGCGAAAATTACCGGTTTGTTATTATAATAAACCGAATAAGAAGGTTGACCATCAGTAGTTAATTCAAAATTTACGGAAATTTTGTTTGATGGAGATTTAATGTTTTGCGAATAAACCATATTCATTACAAAAATTAAAGAAAGAGAAAGAAAATTTTTCATCGGTTTGTATTTATTGTTTTTCATCGGTCAGATGACCCGAACGAAGTGAACGGGCGAAGCAAACACCCTTAATCATATCCCTCTGTGCCAATACTATTGTCATGGGTGTTTCATTTATTGATTGTTAAATTGAAGAATATTTTATACTATTTTTTCAATATTTTAACCCGATAAGTTTCGCTATTTGTTTTTAATTCCACTATATATAAACCTGATTGTAAGTGCTTTGGTAAATTAATAGTTTCGGTGAAATTACTTATTTTGGTTGCAAATATTTGTTTCCCTGACACATCAAATATATGAATTTCTGCGGTCGTTTTTTCTCTGAAAGAAATTGTAATCTTGTCATCGAAAGGGTTTGGATATACAGTAATTTTATCATTATTAGAAAAATCATCTATTGATAAAGCTTGAAGATCCAATGGCCAATTATAGGTTGAGAACCAATCGACACCCAAATTTTCTGGCAAAGATGCCAATCCGAATAACATTGTAGAATAATCTATTGCTTGAATATAGTATGCTCTTGCTGCTGTATCATTTCGTTTATAGCGCCATAAAACTTTTTTTGTAGCGTTGCTTGGAAGACCATATACTGAAGCACCATTCCCATTATTATAGAGACTTAATAAGTCAGTTTTTGCATTAGAATATATTGGACTAAAACCAGCAATGATATGAGGTGAAACGATTTTGTTGGGATTATTGTTGATTTTGTCGGCAGAATATCCACCACCTGGAATCTCTCCGGCACCTAGTCCCCATTCATAACTATTAGGTGCACCATTATTTGTTGCAAATAATTTATCTGCGTTTAACCAATTATTAAAATAGAACATATAATTGGCATCATTTTTAAAAAAATTGACAAAATAATAACAAAACTGTGGGATAAAACAAGACAAATAGCCCCCATCGGACAGGGTTGTATAGCCTGAATAATTTGGTCTTGAAATTGGAGCTGTTGTTGGATTAGCAAAATAAGTATTCCAAAATGTTTGAGATTTAGCATATCCCGGATTTGCAGCATTTGTGTTTTTGGCTAACCAAGCCACCAGCATATATTCATTAAAAGGGTTAGTAAAAGCACTTCCTGTATTTCCTGATTGATCTAAAACCATGGCCATCTGCGTAGGATAAATTGCTTTTGTATAATCCATCGCACTTAGCAAAATATTTACATTCGATACAATTGTTGTATTGGTAGAAAAATAGTTTTTGCACATTTGCAGTCCCATGGCAAAAATGGCATTGTCTATGGTACTGTATTCATAAGACCAACTTCCATCTTGATTTCCATTGTCCCATCTAAAATAACGAGGAAACATTCCTGCTCCATTTATTTTTCCATTATTCTTAAAATCAATAAATTTTTGTGTGGTCGCAATGACTTGACTTGCAGTTGGTTCCCAATTTGTTGCGTCTCCTGTTTTTATATACATAGCATCAGCGATACACAAAGACATAAGCCCGATTCCATTCGCTGCAATAGCGGCAGGTTTAGCTCCAGCTCCATCCAATGCTAATGCATCCAGATAAACTCCATTCGATTGTCTGATATCCTTATACAGTTTATAACTATTTTGAAAAAGCTCATCGATGAAAGTAGTGGAAGCACCATTTAAAACATTAACATTTACTGCAGTTAGCTCAGAATTATTTACTACTTGACAATTAGCAGTTTGCATATAAACCACTGACAAATACAGGACAGAAGTAGCGATGATTTTTTTTAAATTATTCATTATATT
>DMHA01000285.1 GCA_003449615.1 Flavobacterium sp. | reverse complement strand
AGACTAATAATAGAATCCAAAAAGTGGGTCGAGGATTAATGTAAAAAAAATTAAAAATTAAAAATTAAAAATTAAAAATTAAAAATTAAATCAAAATTATGGGACAATTAACTCAGTTTGCACCGTTTTTACTAATGTTTGTGGTAATCTATTTCTTTATGATTAGACCACAACAAAAAAGAGCCAAACAAGAAAAAGAATTTGAAAGTGCTTTGAAAGTAGGTGATAAAATTATTACCAAAAGCGGACTTCACGGAAAAATTGCCGAGGTTGCAGAAACAACTGTTGTCATCGAAACAATGGCTGGAAAATTGAAAATGGAACGTTCTGCTATTTCAATGGAAATGAGTGCTGCATTGGCTAAAAAACAGTAAAGCACCAATTTTTAAAAACTCAAATTCCAAAACAAAATCCCAAACTCCAATATAAGCATTGGGATTTGGGATTTTTTTTTGGAAAAGATTTATTTTTCTTGCTTTTATTTAGACACATTTTGTGTTATCGCTGCAGCACGGCATTCGCATTTTAAAATAATTGATAATATTTTTTTTCTCTACTGGGTTTTGGTGGAAGACAAAATATTTTAACCATTAAGAAAATTTGTTCTTTTGGAAATAGAATCAAAATTTAGCTTATTTTTTTCAAACCATTAAGCTTATTAAGTTTCACTAAGCGGATTGAAACTTAATTTTCTTAATGCGCTTAATGGTTTATTTTTTTAGGCTGGATTAATTGTAATTGTTTTAGGTTTTCAACCCATTAAAACCAAAAATTGAAATCTAATTTTACTGCTGCTTTTTAATTTTCGCAACATATTCGGTCAATTTTTTCCCGTAAAGCGATTGAGCAACTTTTGGAGACATCGATTTTTGGATAGTGTCTAAATATTTGATATTAATATCGTAAATATCAGATAAAGCAATATATGGCGATACTTCAAAATCTCCGTGATTGATAGCAAAATTGGTAGCAAACAAGTATTTTCGCTTGGTGTTATTATCTTGTTTTGTGTTTAAACTATCAACTAATATTGCGTTCCCGCTTTTTAATGCAAGAAATTTTTGTTGAATCATATCTAGATTTTCATCCCTAAAACGAGAGTTTATCTTTTGATATTCTTCATATTTTTCTTGATTTTTAGAACCCGTGATTTTTGCACTCGAAATGTATGAATCTAAATTTGTTTCGATATTGATTGTGCCTGGTTCGGCAAAAAATAAAAGGTTGTTGTCCATTGAATTTGTCACGCCTCGGTCTAAAAATAAATACAACATCTCGGCTGATTTCAAATCGATGTCAATTTCAAATTTTGGATTTCCATCAATAATAATGGTGTCAATTGCCACAAGGCTGGTGTCAACAACTCTTTGTATGTATAAAGTTCCATTTTTTAATCCTTTGATATTTCCAATTAAATGTAGATTGGTTTTTGAGACTTCCTTGTTGCAAGAAACTAAAAGGAAAAGGGCAAAGAATAGAACAATAGATTTTTTCATTGTGGTTTTTTGTTTTTTGCAAAATAAAGCAAATTGCGGGAAATATTTGCCATAGTGGTAAATGAAATTCACAAAAAAAACCAATCTATTTCTAAATTGGTTTTACTTCTTTCAATCAATTCATTGGTTTATCCTCTTAACCAAGCTTCTTTCATTGCTGTTTTTGTAGCATCTTTAGCTTCAAAACTTTCTTTTTCTTCATAAGGAAGTTTTACATTTCCTTTTAGGATTTGTTCTTTGCCTTCCCGTTTTATTTTCACATTGATGTGGTCGTTTTCTTTCCATTTTTCACTTTCAGAAATCATATCATAAATATTGTCCAAAGAATAATTTTTGTCATTTATAGCCAATAAAATATCATTTCCTTTTAGTCCAAGGTGGGTATAGAAATCGTTCAATTCAATATTTGGCAAAACAATAATTTCTTTTGTTGCTTGATTTACAGTAATGTAGGGAACCTGACCTTTCAAGAAAACATTTGTTGGCGTTTTTTTAGTCGTTTTTGTAACGCCTACTTTTGATAAATAATAGTCATAAGGAATTGGCGTTGATCCTGAAACATAAGTTTTTAGAAATTCTCCAACTTCAGGGTAAGTCAGTTGCGTAATTTTTGCAAAAAGTTCTTCATCATTAAACGCTTTTGAAACCCCAAATTCATTAGATAATTTGTGCATTAAGTCGAGAATTCCTCTTTGTCCATTGCTGTTTTCTCTAATTATAATATCCAAACACATTCCTATTAACGCTCCTTTTTCATAAACATTCAAATATTGGGCTTTATAAGGTTCTACTAATACATTTTTGCTCATCGTTGTAAATGGCATGGTGTCATTCAATTTACTGGCATTTTCAATTTTTTCTGCAATTCGAGAATAAAACTCCTCTTCATCAATTAATCCTTGATTGATCTGAAAAAGATTGGCAAAATATTCGGTTACACCTTCATACATCCATAAATGTTCTGACATTTTTGGGGCATTATAATCAAAATTTTGAATCTCTTGCGAATGAATGGTCAACGGGGTTACAATATGAAAAAACTCGTGCGAAACCACATCTTTCATCTCTTTAGTCAATGCATCATTGGGTATCATTTCAGGAAAAACAACAGTAGTTGAAGTTGGATGTTCTAAAGCACCAAAGCCCTGAGCATCTTTATTCATGGTAGAGAGATACAACAAAATACTGTATTTTTTTGTTGAATTTACAGGACCTAAGAATTTTTTTTGAGCCGTCATTACCTTTTTCATCTCAGGAGTAATGCCCTCGGCAGTAATTTTTCCGGTTGGTGAATATACAGCAATTAAAATTTCCATATCATCCACTTTGAAAGTAGTATAATTTGGTTTTGAATACATAATTGGATTTTCTACCAATTCTGCATATCGTGAAGCAACAAACAAATCGTTTGTTGTTGCTGCATCTAAATCAGTCAGGGAAGTTGCTCCCCAAAACTCTGCTGGATGAGAAACCGACAGTTTATAAGTAACAGCCATATAATTAGAAAAATAACCTACAAAACAATGGGTATTAAGCATTACATTCTTGCCCGCATCAATATTGGAGCCTGTTGGAGAAAAAATATCATCACTGCCAAAACCTTTACCTGTTTCTGTGTCATAAGTGTCGTTGACTAAATAAGTGATTTTATCCAACATTTTAGCATTAGCAATAGACCAAGAATTTGTGTCTAAATTTTTCACAATCAATGCGTTTCCTTTTTTGTCGAAAGCTTTTACATCTTCAATATATTTTCCGAAATTGTCTTCAGAATAGGTTCCTGGGACGGTTTTTGGAACATAATAAGTCACTTCATCTGTTGTGATTTTTGGAGTTTTGACAGTTACTAAAACCTTGTCGTCCTTAATTTCATTAAGATTAATGTTCACTTGAATTTCTTCTTTTACCGAAGCCGATGTCGAAGAAATGGCGGTTTTACAACTCCATACAATAGTTGCAATAGCAAATGCAAATAGTAATTTTTTCATTTTGTGTATTTTTTTGATATATGACTTTAAAGATATTGAAATGTTACAAAAAAAAAATCTAAGATTTTAAAGGATATTTTATAACATAAAAAAACTCCTATAAATAAGGAGTCTATTATTAATCGAGTTTGTTTTTTATATAATATTTACCGTCTAAATCTTCGTCAAAGTCATCAATTTTTGCTGGTTTTGGTTTTGGTTTGCTGGCCAAAGCTTTCTTTTTCCACATTTCATATTTTTCTGCGGGCATCTTTTTTTTCATGATCTCAAGAACCTCTTTTTCTGACAGACCAAATTCTTTTTTGATGATTTCAAATGGGTTTCTTTCTTCTAAGGCAAACGTAACAAGTTTTTCTGTTTGTTCCCAATTTAATTCTGTGCGGTTACTCTTCTTCATTAGGTGAAAATTAATTCAATTTTAGTAAGTGTTAGTTATTGGACGATTTAGTTATTAAATCATTGACCAATATTAATAAAAAAAATAATTACTTTTTATCTTAACTCAAATTTTTTTGGGTTTTTGACTATTTTTTTGAAAGATAACCTTCTT
>DMHA01000041.1 GCA_003449615.1 Flavobacterium sp. | reverse complement strand
TACGTAATCGCAATGGGAGCTTGCGCAATTTCTGGTGGTCCATTCTATTACAATTCGTATTCTGTTGTGAAAGGAGCCGATCACGTAATCCCTGTAGATGTTTACGTTCCGGGTTGTCCTCCTCGTCCTGAAGCTTTGCTCGAAGGAATGTTGATGCTTCAGGCGAAAATCAAAACAGAAAGTATGAATAACAAAGTTTTCCCTATCGACGGGTTTGACGAAGGACTATAATACCAAAATTATGACAAACGAAGCATTACAAAATTTAATAAGCAGCTGGATTCCAGAATTGGAATTCACTGAAGAAAAATCACAGTTTTTAAATATCACCGTTCCGCCCGAACAACTTCACTCACTAATGACACAATTAAAAAGCAATCCGGATACGAATTTCGATTATTTGTTTTGCTTAAGTGGCGTGGATTGGGGAAAAGTGTTGGGCGTTGTTTATCATTTAGAATCCACAACTCACAGGCATCAATTGGTTGTAAAAGTAAAAACCGAAGACCGAGAAAACCCAACATTCGATACGGTTTGCGACATTTGGTACACAGCAGAATTCCACGAAAGAGAGGTTTTTGACTTCTTTGGAATACAATTCAACAATCATCCTAACTTGAAAAGACTCTTCTTGACCGAAGAATGGGATGGATTTCCGTTGAGAAAAGATTATGTAGATGAAATTAATATGGTTATCAAATAACAAAGTTTTTTTTTTGAACCATTAAGAAAATTAAGGTTCATTAAGATAAAAACTTAATTTTTATTAATGTTTAAAAATAAAAAATATTAAAATAGTTTTTCTTTTGGAACCATTAAGGCATTAAGGTTCATTAAGACTAAAACTTAATTTTTCTTAATTTTCTTAATGGTTTAAAAAACGAAAATTTTAGTCCGCAAAGCGGGCATACAAATAAATAAAAATGGATACAACTATAACCAACAATTTTAAATCCGAAGAATATCAAATTAATATGGGGCCGCAACACCCTGCAACTCACGGCGTTTTGCGACTTTTATTGACTATTGACGGTGAAATAATCAAAAGAGTAGAACCCGATTTGGGCTACATTCATCGTTCCATCGAAAAAATGTGTGAACGTGACAGCTATCAGCAAATCGTGCATTTGACTGACCGAATGGATTATCTTTCTTCGCACATCAACAATGAAGCCGTTTGTCTTACTGTTGAAAATGCCCTTCAATTGGAAATCCCAGAACGGGTAAAAGTCATTCGAACTATTATTGCTGAATTGACCCGAATTGCTTCGCATACTTTGTGGTGGGGCGTTATGGGAATGGACGTTGGTGCTTTGACTACTTATTTCTACGGGTTTAGAGACCGAGAAATGATTAACGATATTTTCGAGGAAACTTGTGGTGCTCGATTGACGATGAACTACAACATTCCTGGAGGATTGATGTTTGACATTCACCCCAATTTTGTAAAAAGAACCAAAGAATTTATCGCCCATTTCAAAACCAAACTCCCTGAATACGATTTGCTTTTATCCAATAATGTCATTTTCAGAAAAAGGATGGAAGGCATTGGCATTTTAACCAAAGAAGATGCCATTTCGTTTGGTGCGTCTGGCCCTGTGGGTCGTGCTTCTGGTTATTCTTGCGATGTGCGAAAACACCATTCGTACAGTGCTTACGACAAAGTAACTTTCAACGAAATCTTGAAAACCGAAGGCGATACTTTTGCTCGTTATCAAGTTCGAATTCTAGAAATGTGGGAATCATTGTCCATTATCGAACAATTGATAGACAACATTCCCGAAGGCGAATTTTTTGCCAAAACCAATGCCGTTATCAAATTACCCGCTGGAGAATATTACGAAAAAGTTGAAACTGCAAGAGGAGAATTAGGCGTTTACATCATTAGCACAGGAACAAAAAATCCGTATCGAATGAAATTTCGTTCACCAGGATTTTCAAATTTATCTTTATTAAATCATATTGCCGTAGGTGGAAAAATTGGAGATTTAGTGGCAACAATGGCGACTTTAGACCTCGTAATTCCTGATATTGACCGATAAAATTATTTTTATGAACATTACAAAAAATATTCACGAATGGCTTTTTAGCCTGATGCCAGAAACTACTGCAAGCATTGTAGAAATGGCTTTGATAGCCGTAGTTTACTTGCTTCTTTTTGCAGTTGCTGGTTTGTATTTGGTTTTACTCGAAAGAAGAGTAGCCGCTTGGTTTCAATTGCGTTTGGGACCCAACCGAGTAGGTTGGCAAGGTTTATTACAAACAATGGCCGATGCGCTGAAACTGGTTTCCAAAGAGTTAACAGGAACCATCAAAGCCGATAAATTCTTATACAATTTAGCACCATATTTTGTTATTGTAACTGCCTTGATGGCGATGTCGCTTTTTCCTTTTTCGAAAGAATTTCAAGCCTTTGACATCAATATTGGTATTTTCTTTTTAATCGCCATTTCCTCCATTGGAGTAATCGGGATTTTATTGGCGGGCTGGAGTAGCAACAACAAATTTGCTTTAATTGGTGCGATGCGAAGCGGGGTTCAAACCATTAGCTACGAATTATCCGTTGGATTATCGCTGTTGACAATGGTTTTAATGACTGGTTCTTTGCAACTTTCCGAAATTGTCGAAGTGCAAAAAAACGGTTGGCTTATCGTTCAAGGACATATTCCTGCCGTCATCGCTTTTTGTATTTATATGATTGCTGGAACTGCAGAAACCAACAGAGCTCCTTTCGATTTAGTAGAAGCCGAATCCGAATTGGGTGCTGGTTTCCACACGGAATACTCGGGAATGAAGTTTGCCTATTTCTTCTTGGCAGAATTTATCAATATGTTCATCATTGCCGCAATCGCAACAACCGTATTTTTTGGAGCGTATTTATCTCCTTTTGGAATTACCGATAACATTCCGTTGCTTGGTGTATTTTGGTTTTTAATAAAAACTTTGGCTATTATATTGCTAATGATGTGGTTCCGATGGACATTCCCAAGATTAAGAATTGACCAACTATTGGTATTGGAATGGAAATATTTGCTTCCGCTTAACTTAATGAACTTAATAATAATGGCATTGATGGTATTGCTTGGATTAACGATTAAATTTTAGAAATTATGAGTTATTTTTCAGATATATATAATGGTGTAAAAACACTTCTTACAGGAATGAGTGTTACCGGAAAGTATTTTTTACATTCCAGAAAAGGGGCTATAACCCAACAATATCCCGACAACAGAGCTACTTTGCAAATGTTTGAACGTTTTCGTGGCGAGGTAGTAATGCCACACGACGAAAACAACGAACACCGTTGTACAGGTTGCCAAAAATGCGAATTGGCCTGCCCTAACGGAAGTATCGAAATCATTTGGGACCGACAAATTGACCCAGAAACAGGCAAAAAGAAAAAAATGATAGACAAACATATTTACCATTTAGGAATGTGCACGATGTGTAGTTTGTGTATTGAAGCCTGCCCTACCGATGCGATTAAATGGGCCCAGAATTTTGAAAATTCCGTTTACGATAGGACATACCTCACTAGAGTTTTAAACAAACCGGGCTCGAAAGTGGTTCCTGGGCTTGAAGATTAGAGGTTAGAAGTTAGAAGTGGGAAGTGGGAAGTGGATAGTTACCTGCAACCTTAACACAAAAGAAAAAAAATGGAAAAATGGAATGAAATATGTTTCTTAATTAGTGAACATAAAAACAATAATGCAAAAGAAGACTTTTTTCAACTTGAGATAGAACATATATTTGAAAAAGTATTAGGTTGGTCTAGGTTTAAGAAAGAAATAATAACAAAAGAAAGAACAAAAGTAGGGGCTTCAAATTCTGTTGTCCCAGATATTATAATAAGAAATGCTGATAATAATTTAATTGTTATTGAAGTTAAAAGACCTAATATTTCAATTGACAATCATCAAAAACAACTTTTTTCATATATGCGTTTGCATAAAGTTCAATTTGGGTTATTAATTGGGGATAAGATACAATTCTTCTATGAAACTCCAAATGACACAAAACCACCAAAATTAATTTCGGAAATTACATTTACACCCGATAACTTGGAAGGGAATGAATTTATTGAGCTTTTGAATAAAGAAAGTTATAATGAAGATAAAATTATAAAATTTTGTAATGATAAACTGGATTTGATTGAAATTGAAAAGGAAAAGAAAGATATTATTAATTTTTTGAAATCAGAAGAAGGAGAAGGATATGTAATAAAACTTTTGGCAGACGATTTGTATAAAAAACACAATGAAGAATTTATTGATGAAATAATAAGTCAAATTTTAATAAGCGTTAAAACTTCCTTTTCAGAAATTGACAATACTATCAGTTATAGTAAAAAAATCACAACCCAAAATATATATCAAAACACTACTGGAAAGCTACCTTTAGAATTTATCCCGAACGACAGAGATGTATTTAAAAAATTATTAATTGAAAAGAAATCGGCAAAGCTAATTTTTCATTATTCAAATGGCAATATAGAAGAAAAAGATTGGATAGTTAGAAATTTTACTGAAACATCAAATCTAATTGGTAATTTAAGAAGCCGACCAGAGGCGAGAAAAGGAAAATGGCAAGAGCAAGGAATAATAAAAATTGTTGCTCAAATTGACATTAAGAATTAAAGGTAGCTGGTAACAGCAGTTTTGAGATGGAACGATGGAAGATAAAAGTTGGACTTAATACAAATTAATTAAAACAAATAAAATATCATTAAAC
>DMHA01000433.1 GCA_003449615.1 Flavobacterium sp. | reverse complement strand
TTCAAAAAAGAATACAGAAAGATAAACAAAATTTTACCCAGTACTTATGCAACACGTGGTTTTGATGTGACTTTTGACACGATGATGCGTTTGTTGCAAGGCAAAAACTATCAAGAAACAGCCGATTCATTTGCCACAGAGCAAGTCGATAATAAGTTTGAATATTATAAAAAACCCGATGGAGGATATACAAATAAAGGAATTTATATCTTGTATTACGATACCGATTTGACAATAAAAGAAGCTGAGTAAGTATTAAGACAGATTTCAGATTTCAGATTTCAGATTTCAGATAGGTCAAACACTTAAACACTTAAACACTTAAACACTTAAACTCCTAACGTCTAACTCCCAACTCCTAACTTTTCATGGAACAAGACCAAAAGCAACTCATCAAACTCGCCCATACCAAAATGCCTTTTGGTAAATATGAAGGAAGATACCTTATCGATTTGCCCGAATATTATGTAGTTTGGTATTCTAACAAAGGATTTCCAAAAGGCGAACTTGGACAACAGTTGCAACTGGTTTACGAATTAAAACTCAACGGTCTCGAAGAGTTGATTCGGAATATAAAAATCAAATATCCAAAACCTTAATAAACGTTTTTATAGATTAATGTCAATTATTGTATTGTCGATAAACAATCAGGATTTTTGGTTAAGTTTAGAAAAACAAACCTTAACAATCAAACAAATCTGAAGAAAGATAACGATCGCCTCGATCGCAAATAATGGCTACAATTACTCCTGATTCTAATTGTTCTGCAAGTTTTACTGCCACAGTTACTGCACCACCACTACTCATTCCTGCAAAAATACCTTCTTCTAAAGCCAATCTTTTGGTCATTGCTCGTGCTTCTTGTTCTGAAACTTCCATAATAGTATCCACTTTTGACGCATCAAATATTTTGGGTAAATATTCCTTTGGCCATTTCCGAATTCCTGGAATTTGTGCTCCATCACTGGGTTGAGCCCCTACAATTTGAATATTTGGATTTTTTTCTTTCAAAAAAGTCGAAGTACCAATTATAGTTCCCGTTGTTCCCATTGCCGAAACAAAGTGGGTTACAGTTCCTTTGGTATCATTCCAAATTTCGGGACCTGTAGATTTGTAATGGGCCTTCCAATTGTCGGCATTGGCAAATTGGTTGAGCATAATATAACCGCCGGAGGCCACTTTTTTATCGGCATAATCTCTCGAACCTATGATGCCTTGACTTGCTGGGGTCAGAATTACTTTAGCTCCATAAGCACGCATGGTTTGAATGCGTTCTTTGGTAGAATCTTCTGGAAGAATTAGTTCAATATCAATTTTTAATAATTGGGCAATCATTGCCAAAGCAATTCCAGTGTTTCCGCTGGTGGCTTCAATGAGTTTATCCCCATTTTTTATTTCCCCTCTTTCTAAAGCGGATACAATCATATTGTAGGCGGGACGGTCTTTTAGGCTACCCCCAGGATTGTTTCCTTCCATTTTTAATAAGAGTTTTACTTGTTTGTTTTTTACTAAATTTTTGGTTTCTACCAAAGGGGTATTTCCAATAAGTTTTAAAATGTCTTGTACATTCATTTGACTTCTATTATTTAATTTTTACTTCCGATATGGTAGCATTGGTTACAATCGATTTTGCTGGAATTGATTTGGTAATCCAAGTATTTCCGCCAATAATACTATCCTTTCCAATGATTGTTTCTCCTCCCAAAATAGTAGCATTGGCATAGATGCACACATTTTTTTCAACAGTTGGATGTCTTTTGGTATTTTTTAAATCTTTTCTAACACTCAATGCACCAAGAGTTACACCTTGATACAGTTTTACGTTTTTTTCGATTACAGTAGTTTCGCCAATAACTATTCCTGTGGCGTGATCAATAAAAAAAGGAGAGTCAATTTTTGCTCCGGCATGAATATCGGTACCCGTAATTCGATGGGCATATTCGCTCATCAGTCTCGAAAAAAGTTGCATATCTAGCAAAAATAATTCGTGACTCAATCTATAAATAGCGATGGCATAAAAACCAGGATAAGCAAGATAAACCTCTTCAATACTATTCGATGCAGGATCATTATCTAATATGAATGTAGCATCTTGATTTAATTGATCTAAAACTCTGGGAAGTTTTTCAAGAAATTGTTTCCAAATCAAGTCATGAGAAATGTTGGTTTTTTTAAATGAAATTGCTGCAATTTCCTTGAAAAGGATTTCGAGTTCTTCGATGCTTTGTTCTAATGGAGCATTGGAATCAAATAGAGTATAAAACAACTTTTCGGTAAAAGTTTCGGTCAATGTTTTAATTCCATAGTTGATGAAAGAATGACTTTTAAGACTTGAGATAGTAGTAATAGTAGAATTATTATTCACGATAATACAATTGAATATTAAATTAGTAAAAGTAAGTTGTTTTTAGAAATTGCAATAATAATTTGTCAAAATTAATTTTTTGCAAAATAGAGGAACATTAGAATATTGAAAATACCATATTAAAGTTTTACTCTCAACTAACTTTATAGCTGTTTTTTTGGGCACTGATAAACGAAACTAGCTTGGGATTTTTTGATTTAAGATGGCGGTATCCGATGGGTCAAAATAGGTGGAAATCATTTCGATGAAAAAAAAAATATTACAGTTAGAAACTTTGTTGCGCATTATAATACGCTACAATAGGGTTTGATCCCCGAAAACTACACTTTCTAATTCACCTCCGAAAAAGTATCACCTTTATTAATATCACCCGATTTAAAACCACGATTGAACCAATACATTCTTTGCTCGGAAGTTCCGTGGGTAAAGGAGTCGGGAACGACTTGTCCTTGCATTTTTTTCTGAATGGCGTCGTCACCAACAGCATTGGCGGCACTCAAGGCTTCTTCGATGTCGCCTGGCTCTAACATGGCATTTTGATTTTCGTTATAATGTGTCCAAAGTCCAGCATAGAAATCGGCTTGTAATTCCAAAGCAACGGATAATTTATTGCTTTCGGATTCGCTTTTATTTTCTTGTAATTGTCGCACTTTTGAAGAGGTTCCCAAAATAGTCTGGATGTGATGTCCAAATTCGTGAGCCAAAACATAAGCCACGGCAAAATCGCCACCTTCGGCACCAAATTTTGTTCTTAGCTCTTCAAAAAAACTCATATCCATATAGATTTTTTTGTCGCCCGGACAATAAAAAGGTCCAGAAGCAGAACTCGCACCTCCACAAGCTGTTTGGACTTGACCACTAAATAAAACCAGTTTTGGAGCTTCGAATGTCAGATTATTTTCTTCAAATATTTTAGCCCAAATGTCTTCATTATCAGCCATAAGGGTTTTTACAAATTCGCCTTCTTTTACTTCTTCGGGAGTTAAGGCTCTTTGCTCTGTTTGAGCGGCTTGTTGCCCTTGTGTTTGTTGCAGAATATTGCCAATCATTTGACCATTTTCGCCGCCAAAAGCATTTAATAATAAGATTACAATTCCTATTACTCCACCACCAATTAAGGTTTTCCCACCACCTGACATTCCTCTTCGGTCGTCAACATTATCGCTTTGTCTTCTTCCAATCCATTTCATATTTGAATGTTTTTTAAATTAAATTTCAGTAGTTCCTATTTCATCAATTTCACTTTTTGCATCAATGCCAACAATGGCTGAATAAATCGAATATTCTGTAGAAAACATAAATGGTAGTGTAAAAAATATACCAATACAAAGACCAAAAATCCCTAAAAAACTAACAATTATAGCCACAATCAGTAATCCCAAAAGCACTAAAGGTTGTTTTATAACTATTGCAAAACTTGATTTTATGGCATCAACCGCTTGTAAATTACCAAAAACAATCAGCGGTATGGTTAGGAAAGTGAAAAAAGATATTGCATAGGAAATAATTGCTCCTACAAAATCTAAATTTACGATTTGTAAAAGTGTTGAAATACCAGCACTTGTCAAACTAATTAACAGGGTTGAAATAAAAATTTCTTTGAAATACGAACTTTTATAATATTCAAACATGGTTGCAACATTAAATTCTTCGCCCTTTTCGCCACAATCTGCCATTTTAAGAAATCCTGCGTAAAATGGATTTAAGAAGGAGGATATTAAGGCAATACCAAGAATGTATCCCACAAGAAAAGTGCTTGAAAAATTTTTGGGGTTTAAGTTTTCAGGGCTTATCAATTTGGTAAAATCAGCGATACCATAAACTGAATATCCAACTCCAAAACCTATTGCACCAAGTATAATTATAGAAACCAAAAGCATCAATCCTGCATATAACGCAATTTTTTTATAATTCTCGAAAGCACTTTCGAATACTGTCCCAAAATCGAGTTGGTATCCTTTGGTACAAATTGCTTCAATTTTTTCTTTTTTAGTCATTGTATTTTCCATTTTTTTATTTTTATAGTTTAATTTATTTGGAGCTAAAGCCAATTTATTATCTTTTTAATCGTTGCCAACTTGTCTTTGTAGGGTGCATATCGAAAAGGTAAATCTAATAAATTTGATTTTATTAGAATACTTTTTTTATGAGAAAAAGTATCAAAACTCAAACTTCCGTGATAGGCACCAATTCCACTGTGACCTACACCACCAAAAGGCAATCTTTTATTCGAAAAATGAACCATAGTATCATTGACACAGCCACCACCAAACGAATATTTTTGAATTATTTGTTTAGAAAAAACTCTGTTTTCGGTAAAAATATATAATGCCAAAGGTTTTTCGTATTTTGAAATGATGGTCTCAATTTCGGTTTCCTTTTGGTAGGTTAGAATTGGCAAAATCGGACCAAATATTTCATCCTTCATAAGTGAAGTTTCAAGTGAATTTTCTTCAATGAGAGTGGGAGCGATGTAGCATTTTTCGAGGTCGGTTTGTCCGCCAAAAATCACTTTTTCAGGATCAATCATACTGATTAATCGTTGGCAGTTTTTTGTATTTACGATTCTGGCAAAATCTGGAGAATCAGCAGGGTTTTCGCCGTATGCTTTGGTAATTTCTTCTTTTAAATAATCCACAAAATGACTTTTCATATCTTTTTGAATCAGAATATAATCGGGGGCAATGCAAGTTTGTCCAGCATTCATAAATTTTCCCCAAACAATTCTTTTGGCAGCGAGTTTCAAATTGGCAGTTTCATCAATAATGCAAGGATTTTTACCTCCAAGTTCTAAAGTTACCGGCGTTAAGTTTTCGGCAGCGGCTTTGGCTACAATTTTCCCAACGGCAACGCTTCCTGTAAAAAAGATATAATCCCAACGTTCGGAGAGCAATTTTTGGGAAATATCAATTCCGCCTTCCACAACCGAAACTTCATTTTTATGGAAAACTTTTGCTATAATTTTTGCAATAATCTCTGAAGTTTTGGGTGTGAGTTCCGATGGTTTTAACACCACTTGATTTCCTGCAGCAAAGGCAGAAATTAAAGGGCAAAGTGCCAACTGAAAAGGATAATTCCAAGGCGAAATAATCAAAACTTTGCCGTAAGGCTCTTTGAAAATATAATCTTTTGACGGAAAATTCAATAAGGAAGGAAAAACTCTTTTGGGTTTAGACCAACTATTGAGGTTTTTGATGGTGTCTTTTAACGCTGAAATTACATAGCTTGTTTCTGTGAGAACTGCTTCAAATGCTGGTTTTTTGAAATCGAAATATAAGGCATCTATAATTTCGTTTTCGTGCAGAATGACTTCATTCAATAACTTAGTCAAGGCTTCTTTTCTGAAATTGATGTTGGTTTTGTGTTCCATATATTCAAGGCTTAAATGAAGTTCTAAAGATACATTTTTTTCAAATTAAATGGCATTCCAAATCACATCATAAGGTACAGGAGCAACAATTTCTATATTTTCTTTGGAAACAGGATGAATAAAAACCAATTTTCGAGCGTGAAGATGAATGCCTCCATCGGGATTAGAGCGATCGAAACCGTACTTCAAATCGCCTTTTATTGGGCAGCCAATAGCCGAAAGTTGCGCTCGTATTTGGTGGTGTCTTCCAGTTTGCAGATTGATTTCCAATGCAAAATAATTGTCCAATTCCTTAATAATTTTATAATCTAAGCTTGCCAATTTGCTATCAGGAACTTCTTTTGAATGGGCTTTCGAAGTATTGTTTTTTTCGTTCCTTTTGAGATAATGAATGAGTTTATCTTCAGGATTTTGTGGTTTGTTTTTTACGATAGCCCAATAGGTTTTCTGCGTTTCACGATTGCTGAATAATTCATTCATTCGAGACAAAGCTTTGCTGGTTCTAGCAAAAACGACTATTCCAGTTGTGGGTCTATCCAATCGGTGAACGACTCCAAGAAAGACTTCGCCCGGTTTGTTGTATTTGTCTTTGATGTATTCTTTGACCACTTCCGAAAGGGGTTTGTCACCTGTTTTATCTCCTTGCACCAAATCGCCCACACGCTTGTTGACTACAATAATATGATTGTCTTCGTGCAGAATTTGAAGGTTGTTTTTGTCCGAAAGTATTTTCATTAATTTTTATAGACTTCTTATTTAGTTACAAAAACAGAAGTTTTGTAGTTGCTTTGGGTCAAAGTCATTTTATCCAACTGTTTTTTTGAAATTTCTTTTTGTTCTTTTGTTTGAATTACAAAAAACAGCTTTTTATTCAAAGTTAGCACAGAATCCAATTGTTTTTCTGTTTGTATCACTTGAGCCTTGCCATTGCTGTAAAATTGCCCTGAATAATTTTTAGATTTCCAATAGTAAATTGGTATTTCTTTGTTCTGGGTAGTCACTTTCAAATTTTCCAAAAGATATTTATCGGAATTCAATTTATAGTCTAATTTTCCTGTGACAAAAAAACCAAAATAGCCAATAAAAACAACGACTGGAAAAAATAAAGCCGTATTTATTAAGATTTTTTTTCGGGTTAATTCTTCCCAGAAATAGACTACTAAAAACATAATAGGCATAACTGAAGGAAGTAAATAGGTGTGCAAAATATTGCTAGAAACAGTAAAAAAAAGCGGTGTCCAAAATGCCCAAACGATCAAGAAAGAAACCCAACTGTTTTTGAAAAGGGTAGATTTGTTTTTCCACAATTGATACAAAACTACTAGAATCCAAGGAAACATAAAGGCAATCATCAGTAGCCAAATCATTCCTTTGGGTTGAGAGTGTCCGCTGCCATACAAATCGCCATTCCAACCCGGTACCAGAAAGCGTTTGTAATGTTCGCCAACGATAAAATAATCCAGAAAACCTGGTGATTGTTGCTCGCAAAAATAGTACCAAGGAAGGGCAATTACGGCTGTAATTAATATTCCAAGTAGAATTGAAAATTTAGAAAAAACGGCTTTAAATCGTTGCAAATCCAGACAACACCATAAAAATAGAGGAGGAAATGTAAGCACTGTAATGAGTGGCCCTTTGGCGAGAAATCCAAATCCTAAAGCGACAAAAAACACATAATTCCAATAGGTTTTTGTTTCAGATTGCATTGTTTTCCAAAAGGAAATCATCATTAGGGTAATACAAAATTCAAGTGAAGTATCGGTTGAAACTACTCCGGTGTGTAGCAGAAATTCAGGCATTGTCAGCAAAATAAAAGCAGGAAGATAAAAAGAATAGCCTTCTTTTTTTACCATTTTTCCTGCAATGATAATTAAGATAACGCTCAACAGAAAAGAAGGAAATCGGGCTGCAAATTCGTTTACACCGAAAATTTCAAAACTTCCTGCTGACAGCCAAGTCGATAGTGGCGGTTTTGCCCAAAACGGAATTCCATAATCAATTTGCAAAACAACCCATTGTTTGGTTTCCTGCATTATTCGGGCAATTTCGGCATAACGCGATTCTGTTTTGTCTAATAATGGAATTGTAATAGTTAATAAGAGTCTAAAAATCAAGATGATAAACACCGAAATGGATAGGATTTTGGAGTGGTTTTTTAGCTTTTCTGAAATCATTTATGATAGATTTGGGTTAGATGTTTGTTTTTCTATTTTATTATATTCACTTCTGATTTTGTACAAATCAAACCAAAGTTTCAATCCGTAGCTCAGTTTCACTTTAGAATCGCCTTTTTCGACCCACAATTTCAATGGTATTTCGAGCATTTTTTGGATGGCTTTTTCTCTTCCGAAAAGGAGAATCATTCGGTAGAATATTTCAACATCGAACAACCATCTGGAGATAAATTCTTTTTCAAACAACTTTTCAGAAATGGCTTTAGTAAAAAGTTTACTACCGCATTGGGTATCATAAACCTTGATATCCAGAATATTGGAAATGAATGTTGCCACGACTCTTCCTATCAAAAATCGGCTGTTTTCACGTTCGATGGTAGAACCAATTTTTCGAATTCGAGAGCCAAAACTAAAAACGATTTCACCTTTTAAATACGCTCTAAGATCGATAAATTCTTCTAAGGTGGTTGCCAAATCGGCATCTAGATAGCCAACGTATTGATGTTGAAAATTGGCATTGCAATAATTAATTCCGGATCGAACTGCTTCGGCTTTGCCAGAATTTTTTTCGAGTGAAAGTATGTGAATTTGGGTTTCGTGTTTTGCTTTTAAAACATTCAAAACTCCCAGTGTATTGTCTTTAGAACCATCATTTACAAAACAAATTAATGCCTCAGGATTGTTATTCAAAAAGTTAGAATATTCACTATTTGAAATCCCTTTTTCCTCATTATAACAGGGGATAACAATGGTTGTATTGGTTATAATTGTCATATAAATATTTTATTAATAAATCTGCCTTCTCGCTTTTTGCATCCAGCTTCCAACTTCTAACTTCCAACTTCTAATCTCGTACTTAGTCTAATACTGCTCTTTTTCATTTGGAAAATCTCTCGATTTTACATCCGCCACATATTGCCCAATGGCTGTGGTCATTCCTTCATATAAATTCATATAACGACGCAAAAATCGTGGACTAAATTCATTATTCATTCCCAACATATCGTGAATGACCAAAACTTGACCGTCAACACCACCACCAGCACCAATTCCGATGACGGGAATCGAAATGCTTTTGGCTACTTTTTCGGCTAAATCGGCTGGAACTTTTTCGATAACAACAGCAAAACAACCTAATTTTTCTAGGAGTTTAGCATCTTCAATTAGTTTTTCGGCTTCTTGTTCTTCTTTGGCTCGAACGGTGTAAGTTCCAAATTTATAGATAGATTGTGGGGTTAAACCCAAATGTCCCATTACGGGAATTCCAGCATTCAAAATTCGTTTGATAGATTCTTTTATTTCGCTTCCACCTTCCAGTTTTACGGCGTGTCCGCCACTTTCTTTCATAATTCTGATGGCAGAACGCAAGGCTTCTTTGGGATCGGATTGGTAGCTTCCAAAAGGCAAATCGACCACAATTAATGCTCTGTGAATCGCACGAACAACACCTGATGCGTGATAAATCATTTGGTCTAAAGTGAT
>DMHA01000106.1:1118-4133 GCA_003449615.1 Flavobacterium sp. | reverse complement strand
GCCAAGCTGCTGGACGTTGTAGGAAACCCGTGAGCGACACAAACCGCACAAAGAAACCGCAAAAAAAACACTCTGGTTTTTTACTAAAAAAACAACATTTAACAACATTTTCACACCAACTAAAATAAAAGTATTACTTTTACATCAATGAAAAATTTTATTATCATATTGTTTCTATCAAGTTATTTATTCTCAACTACGCAATTAAGCGAATTGTTGAAAATAAATTTATTAGTAGAACATTATGTAGAGCATACGAGCAAAGATAAAAATCTATCATTATGGGCTTTTCTTTGTATGCATTATTCTGGGGATAATGTAAAAGATACTGATTATAATAAAGATATGAAGTTGCCTTTTAAAACATTAGATACATGTAACTACGCATCTATAAACTTTTGTACACCAATACAAGACTTTCAGTTTTCTAAAAACATTTCTATAAAATTGTATAAAACTCCTTTTTACAAATATAATTTTTCGTTTTCTTCAAATTTTCACTCCGCTATTTGGCAACCGCCAAAATCTTGTTAATCAATTTTTAAAATCAATTATTTTACAATCAATTTTTGGTTGTGAATTAATGTTATCTTTTATTATTTAATATTGATTAAAAAGTAAATTATGCTTAACAAAATAATAGAGTTTTCTGTAAAGAATAAACTCATAGTCGGGCTATTTATAGTTGCCCTAATTGGTTTTGGTATTTATCAAACCACAAAATTACCTATTGATGCTGTTCCAGATATAACAGACAATCAGGTACAAGTTATTACAATGGCTCCATCTTTTGGAGCAACAGATATTGAGCGTTTGGTAACTTTTCCGATAGAACAAGCCAATAGTAACATATCTGGAACGAAAGAAATTCGCAGTTTTTCTCGTTTCGGTTTGTCGTTAGTTACAATTGTTTTCGACGATGATGTTGATATATATTGGGCACGCCAACAAGTGGCAGAACGCTTGCAACAAGTACAATCTGAAATTCCGCAAGGAATTGGAACTCCAACTTTGGGTCCAGTTTCTACAGGATTGGGAGAAATTTATCAGTATGTAGTCAAACCAAAAAAAGGTTTTGAACAAAAATTTGATGCAACCAATTTACGAACCATTCAAGACTGGATTGTACGTCGTCAATTACTAGGCGTAAAAGGTGTTGCAGAAGTAAGTAGTTTTGGTGGAAAACTAAAACAATACGAAATTGCCATAAATCCGAATAAGCTCAATGCATACGGAATAACAATTAATGATGTTTTCTCGGCATTAGAAAACAACAATCAGAATACTGGTGGCGCATACATCGAAAAAGGTTCTACCGTTTTATACATTCGATCTGAAGGATTAATTGGGAATATTCAAGATATTGAAAACGTTGCCATCAAAAGACCAAATTCTGAAACACCTTTGTTTATTCGTGATGTTGCCGAAATCAAAATTGGTTTTGCAACTCGATATGGCGCAATGTGTTACAATGATCAAGGTGAAGTTTCTGGTGCGGTTGTAATGATGTTAAAAGGTGCAAATAGTAGTGATGTAATTAAAAATGTAAAAGAAAGAATTGCTCAAATTCAAAAAACATTACCAACTGGTGTAGAAATTGAACCTTTCCTAGACAGAACCAAAATGGTAAATAATGCTATTGGAACAGTAGAAAAAAATCTACTCGAAGGCGCACTAATTGTAATCTTTGTACTGGTTTTATTTCTTGGTAATTTCCGTGCAGGATTATTGGTTGCGTCTGTAATTCCGTTAGCAATGCTTTTTGCAATTTGTATGATGAATCTTTTTGGAGTTAGCGGAAACTTAATGAGTTTAGGTGCTTTAGATTTCGGATTAATTGTTGATGGTGCAGTAATTATTGTTGAAGCAGTAATGCATTCTTTAGCATTTAGTACAAATCAAAAACTTGACTCTCTATCTTCCAAACAAATGGATGAGAAAGTATCGCATTCAGCTTCAAAAATGATGAATTCGGCAGTTTTCGGTCAAATAATAATCTTAATTGTTTATTTACCAATCTTCACTCTAGAAGGAATTGAAGGTAAAATGTTCAAGCCAATGGCTCAAACGGTAGCATTTGCTTTATTGGGTGCATTTATTTTATCATTAACCTATATTCCTATGATGAGTGCTTATTTTTTGAGTAAAAAAGTCAAACATACTAAAAATATTTCAGACAAAATGATTGATAAAATGACTTCGTTTTATCAAAATTATTTGATTATTTCTTTACGAAAACAAAAGGCAATAATCGTTTCAGTTATTGGTTTATTTATTATTTCAATTGTTACTCTTTCATTTTTGGGTGGTGAATTTATTCCAGCACTCGAAGAGGGCGATTTTGCAGTAGATACTCGAGTTTTAACTGGAAGCAATTTAAAAACAACTATCGAATTTACTCAAAAAGCAGCGCATATACTAAAAACACAATTTCCAGAAGTTGAAAAAGTAGTAACAAAAATAGGAAGTGGCGAAGTGCCAACCGACCCGATGCCAATGGAAGCCAGCGATATGATGGTGATTTTGAAAGACAAATCCGAATGGACTTCGGCAAAAACTTTTGATGAATTGGCAGAAAAAATGTCAGTTGCTTTGCAAGATGTACCAGGAATTACAGCAGGCTTTCAATATCCTGTTCAAATGCGTTTCAATGAATTAATGACAGGCGCTAGACAAGATGTAGTTTGCAAAATTTTTGGTGAAAATCTTGATACTTTGGCAGTTTATGCTGATAAATTAGGTAAAATTGTAACCAAAGTTGAAGGTTCAGAAAATCTATATGTCGAACCAGTTACGGGAATGCCACAAGTGATTATTGAATACAATCGACCAATGATTGCACAATATAATTTATCAATTTCTGATATAAATAAGGTTGTAAATACTGCATTTGCTGGACAAAGCACAGGATTAATTTTTGAAGAAGAAAAACGTTTCGATTTGGTTGTTCGTTTGGATAATCAAGAGCGTAAAAACTTAGAAGACATTCAAAATTTATTGATACCAACACAAAGC
>DMHA01000106.1:0-1075 GCA_003449615.1 Flavobacterium sp. | reverse complement strand
ATACCAACACAAAACAGAAATCAAATTCCTCTTTCTCAATTGGCAACTGTTTCTATAAAAGATGGGCCAAATCAAATTCAAAGAGAAGACGCCAAACGGAGGATTGTTGTAGGATTCAATGTCAATGGTCGTGATGTGCAAAGTATTGTTTCAGAATTGCAAACCAAGGTAGAAAAACAATTAAAATTGCCAACAGGATATTATGTTACTTATGGTGGAGCATTTGAAAACTTACAAAAAGCAAAAAATAGATTAATGATTGCTGTTCCAGTTTCGTTACTTTTAATCTTTGTGTTGTTGTTTTTTGCATTCAAATCAGTCAAACATAGTTTGCTAATTTATTCAGCCATTCCATTATCAACCATTGGCGGAATTTTATTTTTAGCGATGAGAGGAATGCCTTTTAGTATTAGTGCAGGCGTTGGTTTTATTGCACTTTTTGGTGTGGCAGTTTTAAACGGAATTGTTTTAATTGCCGAATTCAATCGATTAAAAGCACAAGGAATTCAATCACTTTCACGAATTGTAATTATAGGAACTAAATTAAGATTACGACCTGTTTTAATGACTGCTTTTGTGGCTTCTCTTGGTTTTTTACCAATGGCTTTAAGCAATGGTTCAGGCGCAGAAGTACAACGACCATTGGCAACTGTGGTTATTGGCGGTTTATTAGTTGCAACATTTTTAACCTTATTTGTATTGCCTATTTTGTATATAATATTTGAAAAAGGAATTAAACCAAAAAAGATGTCAAAAAAAATAATTACAATAGTAGTTTTATGTTTTTCAATGATGCAAACAGCAAATGCTCAAACTAAAATTACTTTAGAAAGTGCCATTGAACTTGCATTAAAAAATAACAATTCAATAAAAAGCGAAAAATTAAAAGCTGATTATGCAAAAGCAATGATTAAATCGAATGACGATATTCCGAAAACAAATATTTTTGGAGAATTTGGTCAAATCAATAGCAATCAGAATGATACAAAATTCGGAATTGCACAAACATTTGCTTTACCAACAGTTTACAACCGCCAAAAACAAGTTTTAACTGAAGAATTTAATGCTAAAGTTT
>DMHA01000174.1:7653-8176 GCA_003449615.1 Flavobacterium sp. | reverse complement strand
CCATAACCCACGGTTTCAACCGTGGGAAAATGTAATGAATAATTACCAACTTTTTATTATCGAAATAAAATAAAGTTTGGTTTTTACAACAATAAAAATACTTCAATATGAGAATAGAAACAGAAATGAAATTGGGGTTCAAAGATGTGATGATTAGACCCAAAAGATCCACATTGAAGAGCCGTTCTCACGTCAGTTTAGAGAGAGAATTCAAATTTTTACACAGCACAACTCTTTGGACTGGAGTTCCAATTATGGCTGCCAATATGGATACAGTAGGAACATTTGCCATGGCGAAAGCTTTGGCACAAGACCAACTTTTTACCGCCATTCACAAACATTATTCCGTTCAAGAATGGAATGATTTTTTGCGTGATGTTTCTCCAGAAATATATGATTATATTGCCATAAGCACAGGAACAGGAAAAAATGACTCCAAAAAAATAGCCGATATTTTTGAAGCCAATCCGCTATTGAAATTCATTTGTATTGATGTTGCCAATGGCTATTCGGAGCATTTTGT
>DMHA01000174.1:0-7526 GCA_003449615.1 Flavobacterium sp. | reverse complement strand
GGCGAAATGGTCGAAGAATTGTTATTGGCTGGAGCTGATATAATTAAGGTAGGCATTGGCCCCGGTTCCGTTTGTACCACCAGAGTAAAAACTGGTGTTGGTTATCCTCAACTTTCAGCTATTATCGAATGTGCCGATGCCGCTCACGGACTTGGCGGACAAATCATTAGTGATGGGGGTTGCAAAACGCCGGGCGATGTGGCAAAAGCCTTTGGTGCTGGAGCCGATTTTGTAATGTTGGGCGGAATGTTAGCAGGTCATACCGAAAGTGGTGGCGAAATGGTAGAAATCAACGGCGAAAAATTCAAGCAATTTTACGGAATGAGTTCGACCACAGCCATGGAAAAACACGTTGGCGGCGTGGCTGAATACCGAGCAAGTGAAGGAAAAACGGTGCAAGTTCCCTTTCGAGGCGATGTCGAAGCGACTTTGAAAGATATTTTGGGTGGTTTGCGAAGTGCCTGTACTTATGTTGGTGCTTCCCGATTGAAAGAATTGACCAAAAGAACCACCTTTATTAGAGTTGCCGAACAAGAAAATACCGTTTATACCCAATAAATGATTACCATTTCGCAAGCCACGAGGAAGGATATTCCGATAATTCAAGAAATTGCACATCAAACTTGGCCGCTAACTTATGGATCAATTTTATCTTCGGCACAATTGGAATATATGTTGGATTTAATGTATTCTGACAACTCTTTGTTGGAACAATTGACGACAAAATCGATGTTTTTCTTGGCTTATGAAGGGAAAACTTGTTTGGGTTTTTCGAGTTGCGAAAACAATTATCGAAACAATAAAGTAACTCGACTTCATAAAATTTATATTCTACCCCAAGCACAAGGCAAAGGTGTTGGGAAAGCACTAATCGAAAATGTGATTGGCATTGCCAAAGAAAATCAATCGGAAGTGATTTCTTTAAATGTCAATAAATTCAACAAAGCCGTTTCTTTCTACAAAAAATTGGGTTTTGAAATTGTTGCCTAAGAAGATTTAGACATTGGCAACGGTTATTTGATGGAAGATTACAAAATGGAATTGAATTTATAACTTTTGATTCTCAATACAGACCTAACAGGTTTTAAAAACCTGTTAGGTCTAACCCTTAGAAAAATAGCGTTTTATTTCAAACCTTGAATCACACCACAAACCTTAAGCAACCTTAATCTCAATGGTTAAAAAAAAACTTAATGTTCACAACATTTATAATAGAACCAATTTTACAAAGTTTCATACCTGATTTATCATTTTTTTTACACAAAAACTCCCTACATTAGCTCATTTTCAGAAGAAAATGACACAAAAACAAAAAATTTAAAAAACTATACCGTTATCGTAAATATTACTTTTTTCTTTCAAAAACCTATAAAAAATTCAGATAATAAATTTATGTAACTAATAATTTATAGAATTAGTTTTCTATAAGGTAAAACTTTGAACTATTCCTAAAAATATCGAATAATCTATATTCTATTTACCTATTTCGTAATTTTAAACATAGAAAAAAGATAAAAATGTTTAGAAAAATTTAGAGATATAAAAAATGGAAAATTTAGTAAAAAGTTTAGAGTTAAAAACAGGGGTTTGGAAAGACAGTATTAATGTGCAAGATTTTATATTGCAAAATCTTAAATCATATCAAGGTGATGCGAGTTTTCTGGTTGGACCATCCTATAAAACAATCCAACTTTGGGATGTTTGTAAAGCATCACTTTTGAAAGAAAGAGAAAATGATGGCTGTCTTGCTATTGACACCGAGGTTATTTCGAATATTACTTCATTTGAACCCGGATATATTCAAAAAGAAAATGAAACTATTGTAGGACTTCAAACCGATATGCTGTTGAAACGAGCGATGAAACCTTTTGGTGGAATCAAATTGGTTGAATCGGCCGTGGCAGAAAAAGGCTTGAAAGTTTCGGATAGAGTGGTAGATATTTTCAATTATGCCAAAAATCACAATCAAGCCGTTTTTGATGCTTATGATGGTGAAATCAAAACCTTCAGATCCAAACACGTATTAACAGGTTTGCCTGATAATTATGCAAGAGGAAGAATAATAGGCGATTTCAGAAGAGTAGCTCTTTATGGTATTGACCGATTAATTGCAGAAAAAAAATTAGACAAAAATAATGTGTCTGGTGAAATGAGCGATGCTAAAGTTCGTTTGCGAGAGGAAATAGCAGAGCAAATTAAAGCCTTGCAAGACATGAAAAAAATGGCACTTTCTTATGGAATTGACATTTCAAAACCAGCAACAAGTGCTCACGAAGCTGTTCAGTTTGTTTATTTAGGATATTTAAGTGCTGTTAAAGAACAAGATGGAGCAGCAATGTCTCTTGGAAATGTCTCTTCCTTTTTGGATGTTTATATTCAAAACGACCTCGAAGCTGAAATCATTGACGAAGAGCAAGCTCAAGAATATATCGACCAATTTGTAATGAAATTGCGATTGGTGCGTCACCTTCGCCCTGGAGCTTACGATGCTATTTTTGGTGGAGATCCAACTTGGGTTACCGAAGCCATCGGTGGTCAATTGCACGATGGTAGAACCAAAGTAACCAAAACATCTTTCCGTTTCTTGCAAACACTATATAATTTAGGTGCTTCTCCAGAACCCAATTTGACTATTCTTTGGTCCGAAAGTTTGCCACAAGGTTTCAAAGATTTTTGTGCTCAAGTTTCTATCGACACTTCTTCATTGCAATACGAAAATGACGATTTGATGAGAGACAACCGTGGTTCAGACGATTACGGAATTGCCTGTTGTGTTTCGTATCAAGAAATTGGAAAAACGATTCAACACTTTGGGGCTCGTGCCAATTTGCCTAAAGCACTTTTATTGTCTTTGAATGGCGGTAGAGAAGAAGCCGAAGGGGTTCAAGTTGTAAGTGGAATTTCAGAAATGGACGATGAGGTTTTAGATTATGATACCGTAATGAAATCCTTCAAGAAAACATTGGCCGAAGTCGCTCGTGTGTATGCCAAATCAATGTATATCATTCATTATATGCACGATAAATATTATTATGAAAGAGCGCAAATGTCGTTGATTGATAGCAATCCAAAAATTGATATCGCTTATGGAGCTGCGGGAATTTCGATTATTGCCGATTCACTTTCAGCTATTAAATATGCCAAAGTAACGCCAGTTAGAAACGAATACGGATTGACTACAGATTTCAATATCGAAGGTGATTTTCCAAAATTTGGTAATGATGACGATAGAGTGGATACCATTGCACAGGAAGTGACCAAAATATTTATTGATGAGTTGAGAAAACACAAAACCTATAAAAATTCAACTCCTACACTTTCCTTGTTGACTATTACTTCCAATGTGATGTACGGTTCCAATACAGGTGCCACTCCAGACGGTCGTAAAGCGGGTGAGGCTTTTGCTCCGGGAGCCAATCCAATGCACGGACGAGACGAAAATGGTGCGATTGCTTCTTTGAACTCAGTTAGTAAATTGAATTACAACGATGCTCAGGACGGAATTTCTTATACTTTCACAATGGTTCCAAAATCATTAGGAAACAATTTAGAAGAGCAAGTTTCTAATTTGACTACAACATTGGATGCTTATTTTGGAAGAAACGCACACCATTTGAATGTGAATATTCTAAACAAAGAAACCTTGTTAGATGCCTACAATCACCCTGAGAATTATCCACAATTGACCATTCGTGTTTCGGGTTATGCTGTGAATTTTGTACGTTTGTCCAAAGCACACCAATTGGAAGTGATCAGCAGAACATTTCACGATTCGATGTAATTTTAATTGATAATGGTAATCATGAGCTAAAATGAATTACTATAATTCTTCGGTTTTGACCTAACAGATTTTTAAAATCTGTTAGGTCTGTCCAAAAGACCAAAAAGTTATAAATTCAACTCTTGATTTGCATTAATACTCTATTTTTTTAAATCACTTCAATTATTACTTAAAGAAATAGAATTTAATTTTAAGGTTCTTTAGGAAATATTGTGAACATTTAACTTATTTTCAAACTATTAAAATTAAGTTTCATTAAGCGGACTGAAACTTAATTTTAATGGTTTATTTATTTGTGAGCTGCATTCTGGCTGGCTGGTTTAATTTGAATTGTTTAGCTTTTCATACAAAACTCAGTAGAACCAATTTTAATAACTGACTCCTAATGTACTTCCCCGAACAAGACACTTATTTACTAAACGAATCGGATATGGATATCCTGAGAATTCATTCTTTGGAAACCTTTGGAACCCATGATGGTCCTGGAATTCGAATGGTAGTATTTGTTCAAGGTTGTCAATTTCGATGCTTGTATTGTCAAAATCCTGATTCGATTGACATTCACGGAGGAACATTGGTTACTATCGATGAACTCGTTTCGAAAGCTTTAAAACAAAAAGCCTATTTTGGTAAACAAGGTGGAGTTACCGTTTCTGGTGGCGAACCTTTGTTACAAAGAGCCAAATTAATTCACTTTTTCGATCGTTTGCACGAAAACGGAATCAACACTTGTTTGGATTCGAATGGACGCGTTTTGGATGATCATACCAAAGAACTTTTGGATAGAACCGATTTGCTGCTATTGGATGTAAAACACATTAACCCAGAATGGCACAAAAAACTAACAGGTTTAAATAATGCCACCACTTTACATATTGGCGAACACCGCGAAAGTACAGGAAAACCAATGTGGTTGCGCTATGTTTTTGTTCCCGGATGGACCGATCAAGAGGAATATTTGCACGAATGGGCGAAACATTTTTCGGACTATAAAACCGTTGAAAGAGTGGAGATTATCCCTTTTCACCAATTGGGAAAACACAAATGGGAATTGATGAATATGGAGTATGCGCTTGAAGACACTCTCTCGCCAACCATCGAAACCTTGGAAAATGCCAAAGCCATTTTTAGTTTGTATTTGGATAACGTTGCTATAAAATAAAATTGTTTTAAACGTCAGTTCGAGTGTTTTTTGTGGAGAGTAGCGGAACAATAAATGACCCGAGGCATTAGCCGAAATGAGCGAAGCTAATCGAGAACTTTTGAAACACAAAAGGAATTGAAAATAAAATCGCTATTTGGATCTTCTCGATACAATTTTTAATAGTAAAGCTGTCGCATTACTATTAAAAATCACTCGAAGTGATGGCAAATAATAATAAAATCGATTTACATCAGATAGGTTAATAAGACTATAAGAATTTTAAAGAATGAAAAGAAATAAATATTTAATCGTGCTGGCCGGAATGATTATGCAACTGTCCATCGGATCTATTTATGCGTATAGCAAATGGATTGAACCTTTGTCAGTATCATTGCATTGGGATGCCCACGATACCAAAACAGGGTTTAGTTTGGCTATATGTTTCTTAGGATTAACAGCCGCTTTTATGGGCAAATTGGCTCAAAAAATTGGCCCAACCAAAGCAGGATTATTAGCAACTGCATTTTTGACTATTGGGTTGTTGGGCAGTGCATTGGCTGTAAAAATGGGCAATATATATTTATTTTACTTAACATTTGGAATTTTACAAGGCATAGGTTTAGGTTTTGGATACGTCGTTCCTGTTTATACCGTAGTCAAATGGTTTCCCGATAAACCGGGATTGGCATCTGGAATTATCATTATGTCTTTTGCTTTAGGATCTTTGTTGGCTTCGTTTTTAATTGGCCCTTTAATTACTGCCATGGGATTGTCAGGGGCTTTTGCCACACTCGGAATCGGCTACGGAATTTGTATGTTGCTAAGCGCATTGTATTTGGCAAATCCTAAAATTGCAAGCGTAAATCAAAACACTCAGGTCGATTTGACACCAAAAGAAATCCTAACTGACAAACGTTTTATAGCGCTTTGGTTGTTATTATTTCTAAACGTTTGTGGCGGAATTGCCATCATATCCAAAGCGGCGATTTTGGGACAAGAAGTAGTAGGAATGTCCGCTGCACAAGCCACGATGTTTGTGGCTATCATTGGATTATTTAACGGATTGGGACGTTTGTTTTGGTCTAGTATTTCAGATAAAATAGGTTGTTGGACCACTTTTATGCTTTTTATCGGAATCAACGTGGTTTGTTTTGCTTTAATTCCTAGTTTTTCGACCCATTCTATCTCTTTTCAAATCTTGACATATATTATTATTGCAGGTTATGGAGCTGGTTTTGCCACGATGCCTTCTTTTGTGAAAAGCATTTATGGAGCTGATAAATACGGACAAGTTTTGGGTTATATCTTAACGGCTTGGTCTGCCGCAGCATTTGCTGGACCATTATTGTTAGGTTTGAGTACCGAAATTACCATTTTCTATTTATTCGCATTACTATTAATTATTGCTTTGTTGGTTGGAATATGGCTGAAAGGATTAATGGTAAAATATCTTTAACTTTGATGCTAAATGATTGTTTAATTTTAAAGTCTAAAAATGAAAAAAATCTATTGTTTTCTAATGTTTGCTGTTATAACTTCTTCTTTTTCACAAGAATCAGAAACTAAGGAAGAGAAATTTAAACCCTATCATTCCATTAGCGGTTTGTTGAGTCATACGATGATTAAGGATGGAATTCGTGAAGGCAAAACCGAGTGGATTGACTTTCCATCGTTTGTGCTCGATTATAATTATGTATTCAGTCCCAAATGGAGAATTGGACTTCATAACGATATAATTTTCGAGGATTTTATTGTAGAAACTACAAATAGTGAGGGTGATAAAATCGAATTGGAAAGATCGGAACCTATTGCAACTGTTTTAGTTGGTGGTTTCAAACCTGGAAAACATTTTACTTTTGAAGTGGGAGCGGGCTATGAACTCGCCAAAGAAGAGCATCTTTTTTTAACCAGAATAGGAACTGAATATGCTGTAGAATTGCCTCACAAATGGGAATTCCTCGTCAATATAGTTTATGATATTAAGTGGAATAATTATGACAGTTTTGCTTATGGTGTTGGAGTTTCAAAATCTTTTGGTAAATAATCAAGTTTTCAATAAACAGAAAAGTTCCGTAATGTTGCGGAACTTTTCTTTATAAATAGCTTGAAAAACTTTTAGACCAGTTCTTCTTCTTTTTTAAATTCAGAAACTAATTTTTTCTGCATATCAAAAGAAACTGCTTCGTAATGATCAAACTTTGCAGTAAATCGGGCTCTACCTTGAGTGATAGAACGCAAATCACTGCCAAATTCCTGCATTTCTGCAAAAGGAAGGAAAGCGGTAATTACCGTAAACTGACCTTCGGCATCCATACTTTCGACATTGGCTCTATGTGTTTGAATATTACTCATAATCGCACCCGTAAGTTCCTCAGGCGCTTGAACTTTGATGTGATAAAAAGGTTCCAATAATTGCGGATCGGCTTTTATGAAGTTTTCCTTAAACGCCATCATTCCAGCGGTTTTAAATGCCAAATCGTTGCTGTCAACTGGGTGCATTTTGCCGTCAAATAAAATCACCCGAACGTCTCTCACATACGAACCTGTCAATGGTCCTTTGGTCATTTTTTCCATAATTCCTTTCATAATCGAAGGATGAAA
>DMHA01000103.1 GCA_003449615.1 Flavobacterium sp. | reverse complement strand
AGAAAATTTGATTTCTTAAAAAATTTATACACTTATAGTCATTTTAACCAATTCTATTTTTTTGTTGGTGGCTTCTTCGATGATAAAATGATAATTTCCAATGCTAATTGAATCGCCTTTTTGAGGAATTTCTTTGGTTGAATCTACAATAAATCCGCCCAAAGTTCCGTAAGAATCACTTTCGGGAATATCCAATTTATAGGTTTGGTTTAAATATTCTACATCCAATCGAGTCGAAAAAAGATAAACGCCATCTCCGAGATTTTTTTCGGTCAATTCTTCATCTGAATCGTGTTCGTCTTCAATTTCTCCAAAAAGCTCTTCGACAATATCCTCGATGGTTATCATTCCTGAGGTTCCTCCATATTCGTCTAATACAACGGCTACGCTTTTTCTTTTTTTGGTTAGCAAATTCATTGCATCTTTGATAAAGATAGTTTCGGGAACAAATTCAACTGGAATGAGGATAGATTTGATGTTTTTGGGCTTTTTGAATAAATCAAACGAATGTACATAGCCAACAATGTCATCAAGGGAATTGTTGAAAATTAGAACTTTTGAATAACCCGTTTCGATAAATAAGTCTTTCAATTCTGACACAGAATCAAATAAATCTAAAGCAACAATTTCAGTTCTTGGGGTCATAATATCTCGAGCTTTTACTCCTGAAAAATCCAAAGCGTTTTGAAAAATTTGAATTTCAGAATCCATTTCATCGTTGTTTTCCACGGTGCTCATTTGCTCTGTAATATAATTCCCGAGTTCGGCTTTGCTAAAATACAATGAGACTTCATCGCCTTGGGTTTTGAAAAATCGAATTAAAATAATGTCTGAAACCCAAATGATAAATGAAGAAAGGTAATAGAACAAAAGGTAAAATCCATAAGCAGGAAGTGCAAAAATCTTGATTAACGAATTGGCATAAATCTGAAAAAAAACTTTAGACAAAAATTCGGATGTTGCCAAAATAATAATTGTCGAAACGAGCGTTTGAAGTAGAATATTAAAATACACTGATGAATGAAAACCTAGATTTTCTAACCAAACCATCACTAAATCGCCCATTAAAAAGCCATAAACTACCAAGGCTATATTGTTGCCAATGAGCATTGCAGCAATAAATTTTGAAGGTTTTTCGGTAAGTTTTGTCAGGATTTTTGAAATGAAATTATCTTGTTTTTTCTCTATTTCGAGGTAAATTTTATTGGAAGAAACAAAAGCAATTTCCATTCCCGAAAAGAAAGCACATAGTATTAAACACCATAAGATAATACTAATTTCCATAATTTAGGACTTGTTGTTTCTGTCTTCAAGTTTTTTGGCAAATCTTCTTCTGAAGAAAAACATAAAAATAGAAAGGGCTGTAATTCCTAAAAAAAGATAGGCTTGATCTCTTTCTTGATCCCAAATTTCAGCTGCTCGTATTGCAAAAATGATTGCAGCTATCAAATAAATGTAAGGAGTGTATTTTAAATATTTCATAAATGTATGGGTTTAATTTATTCGTCGGATTCAATTTCTCCAGTAATTTTTTGTGAATTGATTACTTTAAAATCTTTGCTAAAATCGATTCCCTGCCCGTTTGAAGTGCCTTTTGGGTCGGTAAATTTAAAGTTTTTTTCGGTAAAAAACCATTCGTTTTTTTGGTCAAAATACAATTGGTCTGTTTCTAGAATTTGTCCGTCTTGCGAACTTATTGTTACATTTCCTTTCAAATCAATAATGTTTGTCGATTTATAAGAAGTGGCATAATCGGCCAAAATGATGGTTCTTTTATTGTTTTTATCGTATAAAGTGACATCGACACCTTTTGGAAAATCGGTAAACGGAAAAGCAACATTGGCATATTCCATCATTTTTGGACTGACCAAAATAGCGGTTATTCGACCAGAATCAGTATATTTCAAATTTATTTTTTCGGCTTCTCCGCTAGGGACAAATTCAGAGAAATTACTTTTTTGAACTTCTTTAAAATTACTTTCACAACCCAAAAACAAAGTCACAATTAGTGCTGAAAAGAGGATAAGAATGAAATGTTTTTTTTGTAAAGTCATTTGCCAAAAATAACAAAATTAGAGGTAAAGAGGTAAAAAATAGATTTTGAATCTTAACGGTATTTACTTTTTACAAACCATTTGTCGTTGAGAGAGAATCCTAGGTTTATGATTAAATAATTTTCTTGAACTAAATCATTTGAAGTGGTTCCTTTTTTGCCAAATTCAAAACCAAGATTTAGATTTGAGAAAGAACCAGAAATAGGCAATCCAAAACCTAAAGTCATTCCAATATCGTTTACTTCAGTAGAATTGATTATTAATCCTGATTTTTCGTAAACAAAACCAGCTCGATAGGTAATTTTTTTCAGATAACTGTCAAAGGGTTTTGTGCTTGGTGTGAAGTAACCTCCCAAAGCATATCTTTCGTTATTACTGTAGGATACATTGTCTTTAGTGTTATAAATATTGTATAATTTACCCGCATCTTGAATGGTAATTTCAGCACCCACAACCCACTTCTTGTTATCCCCAATACCCAGCCCTAAAGCCCATTTTTGGGGCATTTGTAAATCAGTTTGGGTTGTTACTGTATAATTTGGATTATAATCAACAACATCTATGGTTTCTACATTAATTGAATTTAAAACACTTTTTGGTGTATAATATAAACTACCAAAAAGGGTTAATTTATCTTTCATTTTGTGTTGATACATTAAACCTAAATTGAAATTGACACCATTCAAATCATTAACATTCAAATCACGAGAAGCTGATGAAACATCCGACTTAATCTGTAAACTGCTGATTTGAATTTTCCCAAAGTTATAATAGGCAGTTGCACCAATACTTAAATTGGGTAAAATCCTATAACCAGTTCCTAAAAACACCCTGCTCAAGCCACCTGTGCCACTAAAACGGTTTGTAATGTCAGTAACTTTTTCTTCTATTTTGTATCCCACAGAAGAATAGGGAATCAAACCAAAACCTGCCCCAAATTTTCCTAACGGGATTGCTAAAGCCAGATAATCTAAAGTGGTTCGTTTAGCAGTTGTGATAGAAGTCTGAGATTTTTGTTTGATACTGCTACTACTTGCGGCAATTGTAAAATTAGTCAGTCTTAAGTTTCCATATCCCGCAGGATTCTGAAAATTTATCCTTGTACTATCTGGAATCATTGATATTCCACCCATCGAGCGACTTTCTACATTTCCGTTAAACCTAGTTTCTCCAATTCCATAAAATGAATATGGCGAAGAAGTACCCTCTTGCGAAAACGCAACTATTGACAACAATAAACAAGAACTTATTAGAATTTTTTTAATCATTTTTGATTTTGTATTGAAATGTTTGATTCAAACTTTCGAGAAGGAAATTTGAATTGGCAAATATGGTATTTTTTAATCGTTTAGCCAAAAAAACTGCGTCTCCGCCCGTTAAAATTATTATAATTTTTGAATATTGACCCATTATTTCGGCAATATATCCATCCATTTCAAATGTTAAACCGTTTACAATACCTGAATGAATGGATTCTGAAGTAGATTTTCCTATAAAACTTTTGGGATGTTCCAAAGTCAACAAGGGTAATTTTGCAGTAAAATGATGTATTGATTCGTATCTTAATTGTAAACCAGGCGAAATTGCTCCACCCAAATAATTGTCGTTTTCGTCGATAAAATCATAAGTCACACAGGTTCCTGCATCTATCACTAACCTGTTTTGATTGGGATATTGAAGTGTTGCTCCCGCTGCTAAAACCATTCGGTCGATACCTAAAGTTTGTGGAGTTTCATAACAATTGATAAAAGGAAAAGCGTCATTATGTGAAACAAAATAGATATTTAAAGCATTTTGAAATTCCATAAATGCTAGTTTTTCGACATCAGAAACCGAGGCAACAACTAAATGAGTAGTATTGTGATATTTTTCTAGAATGTTTTGAATACTTTTTTGGAGTGTTTTTTTTAGAAAAACAAAAGATTCTAAAAGGGTATTACCCTCAAAAACAGCCGCTTTAATTCTGGTATTCCCTACATCGACAGCTAGAATCATAATTTTAATTTATCGTTGCAAAGATACGAATAGATTTTTTTTAATAATTGTTTTGTATAAATTAAAAATCATTCTATATTTGCACCCGCATTAAAGCGGTACCTTAGCTCAGATGGTAGAGCAATGGACTGAAAATCCATGTGTCCCTGGTTCGATCCCTGGAGGTACCACAGAAACAATCCGTAACAAGCCTAAAAAATAAGGAGTTACGGATTTTTTATTTCTCAATCTGTACGATTTTTGTACGATTAATAAAAGAAAATAAATATTACTATTAAGGTTCTACCAGGTTTTGTATGAACATTATTTTTTTTAAACC
>DMHA01000142.1 GCA_003449615.1 Flavobacterium sp. | reverse complement strand
ACGCCAATTTTATTATCAATAATTTGTGGTCAAGCGATGGAAATTTATTCCATAATTATAAAAACCACAAAAGTAGCATCAACGGCTATTTAGAAGATTATTGCTTTGTAATTTCAGCTTTTATCAGTTTGTATGAAGTAACTTTTGACGAAAAATGGCTTCATTACGCCAAACAATTGACCGATTATAGTTTGGAACATTTTTATGATGAGAAAGCAGGATTTTTTGCCTTTACTTCCAATCTGGATGAAGCTTTAATTAGCTCGCATTTTGAAACCGAAGACAACGTCATTCCGGCCTCGAATTCGGTCATGGGGAAAAACTTATTTCAATTGGGAATTTATTTTGAGAATTCTTATTATGAAAAAGTAAGCTTACGAATGTTGCAAAATATAATTCCAAATATTGAATATCCTTCGGCTTATTCAAATTGGATGGATTTGGCTTTGAATTATTCAGAAAAAAATAGGGAATTGGCCATTTGCGGAACTTCAGCAATGGAATATTGCAATAAAATAAATGCTTTATATTTGCCAAATATTGTTTTGGCTGGCTCGAAAGATGTTTCCAATCTTCCTTTTTTGAAAAATCGATTTGTTGCAGACCAAACCTTATTTTATCTTTGCCAAAACAAAACTTGTTCAGCTCCAATTTCTGATTTTCAAGAAATTATTTCTGATTTAATTTAAAATTATACTTATTTTTTATTCTAAAAAATGGCAGTAAACACAGAAAAATTTACCAATTATGCCGAAACTTTTTTAAAAGTTTTAATTGATTATTCGCCCAAACTAATTTCAGCTTTCCTCATACTATTTGTTGGGCTTTACGCCATTCGTGTAATCAATAGGCTCATTAGAAAAATAATGATAAAAAGGGAATTGGATCCCACATTAACTAAGTTTCTAGCCGATATTCTGCTTTGGGTTTTGAGGGTGTTGTTGTTCGTGACTTTCATCTCGAAGTTAGGAATTGAAACCTCGTCCTTCGTAGCGATTCTTGGGGCTATGGGACTTGCAGTTGGTTTATCACTTCAAGGTTCACTATCTAATTTTGCAGGCGGTATGTTGATTATTCTTTTCAAACCATTCAAAGTGGGCGATGTGATTGAAGCCCAGGGCAGTATTGGTACAGTTCATGAAATTCAAATATTTGTAACTAAATTGATCAATGCCAACAATCAGACTATTTTTATTCCTAATGGTTCCTTGTCCAACGGGGTCATTACTAACTATTCAATGCAAGGCTTTAGAAAAGCTGATTTGACCATTTCGATTTCTTATGACACCGATATTAAAAAGGCTAAAGATATAATTACTGGGGTTTTAAAAAACAATCCAAAAATTTTGAAAACTCCAGAGGCAGAAGTTTCCGTAAAAAATTTAACAGATAGTTCTGTCCAATTGGCGGTTAGACCTTGGGCAAATAATGAAGACTTTTGGGGGGTTTATGCTGATACCTTGGAAGGTTGCAAATTGGCATTTGATGCCGCAGGAATTGTGATTCAACCTTATGTTAAAGAGGAATCAAAAAATTAAGTAAACCTATTTTTCAAGTAACTTTTTGGAAATTACATCACAAGCTTCGTCTAGCATTTTGTAAACCAATTCAAATCCATTAGTTAACCCAAAATAAGGATCTGGTACATCGACATTTTCATCTGGAAATAATTCGTTCAAAATAAGTTGTACTTTATTTTTTTGCTCCTGATTATCAGCTAGTTTAATAACATCTTGATAATTGGAATGATCCATTACATAAATGTAGTCAAAAGTATCAAAATCATTTTTGGTAAATTGTCTTCCTCTTTGACCAGTAATATCTATCTTATTTTTTTGGGCAACAGCAATAGAACGTTCATCAGGTTGATGGCCAATATGCCATGAGCCTGTCCCAGCAGAATCTACTATAAACTTTTCTTTTGGAAGTTTTGAGGCTAGTATTCCTTCAGCCAAAGGTGACCTACAAATATTGCCTAAACAAACCATTAAAATTTTGATGGGCATAAAAACGTTTACAGCGTTAATTTTTTGTTGATGTCCTCGACAAATTTTTTGAATTGTTTGTCGGTTGAAACTAAATTGTCAACAGTTTTACAAGCGTGCAAAACTGTGGCATGATCTCTATCGCCAATTTTAGAACCAATATTAGCTAAAGAAGCTTTAGTGAATTTTTTTGCAAAAAACATGGCCAATTGTCTAGCTTGAACTACATGACGTTTTCTAGTTTTTGATTGTAAGGTATCTAAATCCAATTGAAAATATTCGGAAACAACTTTTTGAATATAGTCTATTGAAATTTCTCGTTTTACATTTTTCACAAATTTTTCTACAATGCTTTTAGCTAAATCTATTGTAACTTCTTTTTTATTGAAAGACGATTGAGCATTTAAAGAAATTATAGCACCTTCAAGTTCACGAACATTTGATTTGATGTTTTGTGGAACATATTCAATTATTTCGCTTTGCATTTCAACACCATCACGATAAAGAATATTGTTTAAAATGGAAACTCTTGTTTCATAATCGGGTTGGTGTAATTCGGCAGATAATCCCCATTTGAAACGCGATAATAAGCGTTGTTCAATATCTTGCATATCGACAGGAGCTTTATCGGAGGTCAAAATTACTTGTTTGCCATTTTGATGTAAGTAATTAAAAATATGGAAAAACACATCTTGAGTTCCTGATTTCCCTGAAAGAAATTGAACGTCGTCAATGATTAAAACATCAATCAA
>DMHA01000141.1:2668-6296 GCA_003449615.1 Flavobacterium sp. | reverse complement strand
GCAATTCCTTTTTGGATTTCAAATTTGATGTGCTCTTTGACGATTTCTTTACTCAAATCTTTTTCTAAAAGCATTTTGAACAACTTTACGGTTGCCATAGCATCTCCGCTCGCACGATGTCTGTCAGCCATTGGGATTCCCAAAGCGCGAACCAGTTTACCCAAACTATGCGAAGGTTGTTCAGGCAACAATCTTTTGGATAATTCGACGGTACAAAGTGTTTTTACATTAAAATCATAACCCAAACGGCGGAATTCAGTACGAAGTATTCGGTAATCAAAATCGGCATTATGGGCTACCAAAACACTGTCATTGGTCATTTCGATAATGCGTTTGGCGACTTCAAAAAATTTGGGAGCTGAACGCAACATTGCATTATTAATACCTGTAAGTTTTACCACAAACGGCTGAATCGGAATTTCGGGATTGACCAAACTGATGAACTGATCCACGATTTCGTGACCGTCAAATTTATAGATGGCAATTTCAGTAATTCCTTCTTCGTTGAATTGTCCTCCGGTGGTTTCTATGTCGAGTATGCAGTAAATTTTGTTTAAGGTTTAAGGTTTAAAAAAGTTTAAAATTGTTTTAACGATTACCAAAGATACTACTTCCTATTCGAACCATCGTACTTCCACATTCGATTGCGAGTTGATAATCGCCGGACATTCCCATTGAGAGAGATTTCAGATTGCAGATTTCAGATTTCAGATTTTGGTAGGAATCAAAAATAGATTTCAAATGTGTGAATTCTTTTTTGATTTGGGTTTGATTATCTGTGAAAGTTGCCATTCCCATTAATCCCACGATTCGGATGTTTTTCATTTCCTGAAATGTTGCGGATGCTAGAATCTCATTGAGTTCTTCTTCATCCAAACCAAATTTGCTTTCTTCTTCGGCGATATATATTTGAAGCAAACAATCGATAATTCTATTGTTTTTTTTGGCTTGTTTGTCGATTTCTTCCAATAATTTTAAGCTATCCACGCCGTGAATCAAACTCACAAAAGGTGTCATAAATTTTACTTTATTCGTCTGAACGTGACCAATCATGTGCCATTCAATATCTTTGGGCATTGCTTCCCATTTCTCGGCCATTTCCTGAATTTTGTTTTCACCAAAAATGCGTTGACCTGCATCGTAGGCTTCCATCAAATCGACAACAGGTTTGGTTTTAGAAACAGCAACAAGAGTTACAGTTGATGGTAAAGAGGATTTTATTTTGAGGAGGTTTTGTGCGATTGACATATTATATAGACTGTTTCGAAATTTTCTCAGCTTTCTTACTTTCACTATAATCATAAAAACCTTCGCCAGATTTCACGCCTAATTTTCCGGCGCGAACCATATTGACTAGCAATGGACAAGGTGCATATTTTGGATTTTTGAAACCGTCGTACATCACGTTTAAAATTGCCAAACAAACATCAAGCCCAATAAAATCAGCCAATTGCAATGGTCCCATCGGGTGTCCCATTCCTAGTTTCATTACCGTGTCAATTTCATAAACGCCCGCAACTTTGTTGTAAAGGGTTTCTATGGCTTCGTTAATCATTGGCATCAAAATTCTATTGGCAACAAAACCAGGATAATCGTTGACTTCAAAGGGAGTTTTCCCTAGTTTTTCGGATAAATCCATAATGATTTTCGTCACTTCATCGCTCGTATTATAACCCCGAATGATTTCGACCAATTTCATAATCGGCACAGGATTCATAAAGTGCATTCCGATAACACGTTCAGGATGAGACACAACGGCGCCAATTTGAGTAATAGAAATAGAAGAAGTATTGGTCGCCAAAATCGTATTGTGTGAACAAGCCTCATTCAATTGCTTGAAAATATTGAGTTTTAGCTCTACGTTTTCAGTAGCAGCTTCCACAACCAAATCCACCCCAACAACACCATCATTGATGTCAGTATAAGTGATGATATTGTTGATGGTTTTGAATTTATTTTCTTCGGTAATGGTTCCTTTGGTCACCATTCGGTCTAAATTGGCAAAAATAGTTGCCATTCCTTTGTCTAATGATTTCTCGGAAACATCAATTAGTTTTACGGTAAAACCACTTTGTGCAAAAGTATGTGCAATTCCGTTGCCCATTGTTCCTGCTCCGATTACGGCTATTGTTTTCATAAGTTGATAATAAAAAAACTTTCAAAAAATGTTTCTGAAAGTGCTAAAAAATTGGTTTAAAAGTAATCTAAATACCCGCGATTGCTTTTATTTCTTCGATAATTCGAACTGCCAAAGCATCGGCTTTTTCTTGTGAAGCTGCTTCTGTATAAATACGAATAATGGGCTCTGTATTCGATTTTCTGAGGTGTACCCAGTTTTCGGCAAAGTCAATTTTTACACCGTCGATGGTTGTAATATTTTCGTTTTTGTATTTCTCGGTCATGGCAACCAAAATCCCATCGACATCAATTTGGGGTGTCAATTCGATTTTGTTTTTGCTCATATAATATTCAGGATAGGAAGCTCGCAAAGCAGAAACACTCATTTTTTTGTTGGCTAAATGTGTCAAAAACAAGGCCACTCCCACCAAACTATCCCGACCATAATGCAATTCTGGATAAATAATGCCGCCGTTTCCTTCGCCACCAATGATGGCATTATTTTTTTTCATCAATTCCACCACATTTACTTCGCCAACTGCACTGGCTTCATAATTTCCTTGATGCGAATGGGTTACATCACGCAGAGCACGAGAAGAGGACATATTCGAAACCGTATTTCCTGGCGTTTTGCTCAAAACAAAATCGGCACAAGCTACCAAAGTATATTCTTCGCCAAACATTTCGCCGTCTTCACAAATAAAGGCAAGTCTGTCAACATCTGGATCGACCACGATTCCTAAATCGGCTTTTTCTTTGACCACCAATTCCGAAATATCGGTCAAATGTTCTTTCAAAGGTTCTGGATTGTGGGGAAAATGTCCGTTGGGTTCGCAATATAATTTCACGACTTCAACGCCCATTAAATCCAATAATTTCGGAATTATAATTCCTCCCGATGAATTCACACCATCTACAACGACCTTAAATTTTGAAGCTTTGACCGCTTCAATATCTACCAAAGGCAAATTCAAAACTTCATCGATATGAATGTCCATATAGCTATCATTTTCGAAAATTTCGCCCAAATCATCCACTTCCGAAAAATCGAAAGCTTCAGCTTCGGCGATTTTAAGGATTTTTTCTCCTTCGATACCATTCAGGAATTCTCCTTTTTCGTTTAATAATTTTAAGGCGTTCCATTGTTTCGGATTGTGTGAAGCCGTCAAGATAATTCCGCCATCGGCATTTTCTAAAGGAACTGCCACTTCAACCGTTGGTGTTGTCGAAAGTCCCAAATCGACCACATCAATTCCCAAACCAATCAAGGTATTCACCACCAAATTATGAATCATTGGTCCCGAAATTCGAGCATCTCGACCAACAACCACTTTATATTTTCTTCCCGCTTCCAACTTCCCACTTCCCGCTTTTAGCCAAGTTCCATAAGCCGAAGCAAATTTTACCGCATCGACCGGAGTCAAATTATCGCCTACTTTTCCGCCAATTGTTCCCCGAATTCCTGAGATAGATTTTATTAAAGACATTTTAGATTTTAGAGTTTAGATTT
>DMHA01000141.1:404-2601 GCA_003449615.1 Flavobacterium sp. | reverse complement strand
GATTTTAGAGTTTAGATTTTAGATTTTAGATTTTAGAGTTTAGATTTTAGAGTTTAGATTCAAATTTTAGATTTTTGAAAATTTTTAGACAAATATAAAAAAGTTATGGGTTTAATGTGATTTAAATTTTAAAGTACTTATTCATTTAAAAAAAAACTCAAGGATTCGTGTTTTTTTATATCTTTATCGAATACGATAAAAATGCTATCGCTAGCAAAAAAACGAAATTGGGCAGTCCACCAATCTGAAATCTGAAATCTGCAATCTAAAATGAACTTCTTAGCACATATATATCTTTCTGGAGACAATGATTTGATGAAAATCGGCAATTTTATGGCCGATGGCATTCACGGGAAACACTTTGATACTTTTCCGATGGAAATTCAAAAAGGAATTATTTTGCACCGTTCTATTGATACTTTTACCGATACACATCCTATATTTAGACAAAGCACCAAACGATTACACGCCAATTACCATCATTATTCTGGGATTATTGTCGATATTTTTTATGACCATTTTTTGGCCAAAAATTGGAACAAGTATTCGGATGAGAAATTAGAAGATTATGTAGAACATTTTTATCAATCTTTGAATGATAATTATGAATTTCTGAATGAAAAAACCCAAAAAATTCTACCCTATTTGATACAGCAAAACTGGCTATTGAGCTACCAAACCATTGAAGGCATTGAAAATGTTTTGGTAAAAATGGATAACCGAATGAAACGCGATTCGAATATGCGGTTTTCAGTGACAGAATTGAGAACCTATTATTCCGAATTTGAAGAAGAGTTTACCACATTTTTTGAAGAATTAATAGTACATTCGAACTTGAAAATCGAGACTTTATGAGAAAAACAATCACATTCATTTCAATTTTATTATTCTTTATATTGGGCTTTAAAACAGTCGCTCAGACAGGTCTTGTTACCCAAAAAGCAATGGTCGTTTCGGCTCGAGAAGAAGCCTCAAAAATTGGTGTAGAAATAATGAAAAATGGTGGAAACGCCTTTGATGCAATGGTCGCAACCGAATTGGCTTTGGCAGTTTCTTTTCCATTTGCAGGAAATATTGGAGGTGGTGGATTTATGGTGTATAGAAAAGCCAATGGAGAAATTGGAGCACTTGATTATCGCGAAAAAGCACCTTTGGCTGCTACAAAAAACATGTATTTAGACGCAAAAGGTGATGTGATTCCAAACCTTAGTGTCGATGGAGCATTAGCAATTGGTGTTCCAGGAACCATTGCAGGAATATTTGCAGTTCACGAAAAACTGGGTAAAATTTCAATGGAGGAAATTATGAAACCTGTCATTGCGTTGGCAAAAAAAGGTGTCGTGGTTACTCAAAAACAGGAAAAAATGCAACAAAATTATCGCAATGACATCATAAAAATAAGTGGGGCAAAAACCTTGTTCGCACAAAATTTTAAAACTGGCGATACCATAAAATATTTGGCTTTAGCCGAAACACTAAACCGAATAATGAAGAACGGAAAGGAGGAATTCTACAAAGGGGAAACTGCAGAAAAAATTGTAAGTTTTATTAAAAAAAATGGAGGGATTATTACCCTTGAAGACTTATCGAAATATGAAGCAAAATGGAGAACACCAATTTCTTTTAAATACAAAAATTTGAAAGTAATTTCAATGTCGCCCCCTTCAAGTGGTGGAATTACCTTGCAGCAAATGATGAAAATGATTGAACCATTTCCTGTTGCAAAATACGGTCACAACAGCGAAAAGGCTATACAACTAATGACTGAAGCCGAAAGGAGAGCTTATGCCGACAGGAATTATTTTTTGGGTGACCCTGATTTCGTGAAAATTCCAGAAAAGGAGTTATTAAGTAAATATTACATAAAAAGTAGAATGAAAACTTTCGATTGGAACAAAGCAACCTTATCGTCAGAAGTTTCATACGGAGCAATTGCCACTTCTGAAAGTGATGAAACCACCCATTATTCGATAATTGATACTGAGGGAAATGCAGTATCAGTAACCACAACTCTTAATGGAGCTTATGGTTCAAAATTATTTTCAGATGAATTGGGTTTCTTTTTCAATAACGAAATGGACGATTTCAGTGCCAAAGCTGGTTCTCCAAATTCGTATGGTTTAGTGGGTGCCAAAGCCAATAGCATTGCACCCGAAAAAAGAATGTTAAGCTCAATGACACCAACTATTGTCGAGAA
>DMHA01000141.1:0-288 GCA_003449615.1 Flavobacterium sp. | reverse complement strand
ATATTGAATGTTTACGAATACAAAATGAGTATGCAAGAGGCAGTAAATGCTCCCCGATTTCATCATCAATGGCTGCCAGATGAAGTAATTTTTGAACCCAATTCTTTTTCGAATATTACTTTGGAAAATTTAAAATTAAAAGGATACATCATCAACCAAAAGAACACGCCAATACTGGGAAAAGTAGATGCCATCTTAGTATTACCAAACGGAAAACTCGAAGGCGGAGCCGATAAAAGAGGCGATGATGCAGCTGTTGGGTTTTAGATTTGAGTATTAAGATTTGAG
>DMHA01000095.1:11423-16082 GCA_003449615.1 Flavobacterium sp. | reverse complement strand
TAAAAACCTTTTTTTTATCGATTTGGGCCATAAGTAATTTGGTTATAAAAAGTTTTGATTGTATTTTTGACAAAAATAAGATTTTAGATTTTAGATTTTAGATTTTAGATTGAAAATCAGTGACTGCAATTTAAAATCTCTATTTTATTAATATCAATAAAGTATAAAGCACTAAGTTCTAATTTAACAAAAATCGCGATGGAACTTAAATATAAACGCTGCATCTAAACATTAAAATCTAATCCTAAAGATTTGGGACAACACTCTTAAATCTAAAATCTGCACTCTAAACTCTAAAATAATAAAATATGGCTATTATTATAACTGACGAATGTATCAATTGTGGTGCTTGTGAACCAGAATGTCCAAATACTGCAATTTATGAAGGCGCCGATGATTGGCGTTACAAAGACGGAACAAGAATTAAAGGTAAAGTAATTTTGCCTTCTGGCGAGGAAGTGGATGCCGATGCGGCTCAAACGCCAATTTCGGATGATATTTATTATATCGTTCCTGGAAAATGTACGGAATGCAAAGGATTTCACGATGAACCACAATGTGCTGCGGTTTGCCCTGTGGACTGTTGTGTTCCTGACGAAAACCACGTAGAAAGCGAAGAAACTTTGCTGGAAAGACAAGCTTTTTTGCATAACGAATAGTTGTTTTTGCAAAAGAATAAAATCCTGAATTGACTTTCAGGATTTTTTTTAGTCAAAATGTTCTTGACAATTTATTAAACTCTAGTTTTTAATGATGAAACATTTATTAAATCTTATATTTGCACTCCTGAAATTTCGGGATTAAATAAATACTATATAATGAAAGCAGGAATTGTAGGATTACCCAATGTTGGAAAATCAACCTTATTCAATTGTTTGTCCAATGCCAAAGCGCAAAGTGCTAACTTTCCGTTTTGTACCATAGAACCCAATATTGGAGTTGTAAATGTTCCAGATCCAAGGATTGAAAAATTAGAACAATTAGTAAAACCAGAACGCGTTCAGATGGCAACCGTAGATATCGTTGACATTGCAGGTTTGGTAAAAGGAGCCAGCAAAGGCGAAGGTTTAGGCAATCAATTTTTGGGAAACATCAGAGAATGTAATGCTATTATTCACGTGTTGCGTTGTTTTGATAATGATAATATAGTTCACGTTGACGGAAATGTAGATCCTATCCGCGACAAAGAAACTATCGATATCGAATTGCAATTAAAAGATTTAGAAAACGTTGAAAAACGTCTCGAAAAAGTAAATCGTGCCGCCAAAACCGGAAATAAAGAGGCTCAAGTTGAAAAATCACTTTTGGATAGAATCAGAGAAACCTTGCTTCAAGCGAAATCAGCAAGAACGGTAGTTCCGCAAAATAATGACGAAGAAGTTTTGATGGAAGGGTTTCAACTGATAACGGCTAAGCCAGTTTTATATGTGTGTAATGTGGATGAAAATTCGGCTGTAAATGGCAATAAATACGTAGATCAAGTTCGTGAATTGGTAAAAGATGAAGATGCCGAAGTGATTATCCTTTCAGTAGGAGCAGAGGCAGATATTACCGAATTGGAAAGTTATGAAGAACGCCAAGTTTTCTTGGAAGATATGGGATTGAAAGAGCCAGGTTCGGCAGTATTAATTCGTGCAGCTTATAAACTCTTAAAACTACAAACCTATTTTACAGCTGGTGTAAAAGAAGTTCGCGCTTGGACAATCAACGTTGGCGATACGGCACCAAAAGCTGCAGGAGTAATCCACACTGATTTCGAAAAAGGATTTATTCGTGCCGAAGTTATCGCTTATGAAGATTTCATCCATTATGGTTCAGAAGCCAAATGCAAAGAAGCTGGAAAATTCAAAGTCGAAGGAAAAGAATATATTGTGAAAGATGGTGATGTGATGCACTTTAGGTTTAATGTTTAAGTAGAAAATAGAGAAAATAGAATATAGAAAATAGATAGAACTGTTCAAGCAATTGGGCAGTTTTTATTCTAATTGACCTTTTTGAGAATTGGATGTAAAAACTAAATTATAATTATTTATATTTGATAAATTATTTTAGTCTAGTTAAGAAAAAAAACTTAAAATTAATACGATGAGTACACTAGAAATTAACTTATACAATAAATTAAAAGCTAAAATCGGTGAAGCGGAAGCCAAGGACTTAATTGAATTTATTGACTTTAGAAGTGAAGAAAAACGAGTTAATTCAGATAAGATATTGGCAACCAAACAGGACATTAGTGACGTTAGATTAGAAATTAAAGAAGCTAAAACAGATATGGTTAAATGGTTTTTTGCCTTTTTTATAACATTGGTTTTGATGATATTAGGTCTTTATGCAACTGTTTTGTTAAAATAAATAGAAAATAGATTAAAGAAAATAGAAAGAACTGTTTAAGAAATTGGGCAGTTTTTTTTAAAGTTTATTTCTAGCATTTAAGATATTTTTCAAAAAAATTAGCTATTATAAACTTTAATCGCTTCTTTCAAAATTTGTACAGCTCGAATTAAATCTTCTTTTTTCAGCACATAAGCAATTCGAACTTGATTCAAACCAACACCTGGCGTGGAATAAAATCCTGCCGCAGGCGCTACCATTACAGTTTCTCCATTAAGATTGTAACTTTCAAGAAGCCATTGTGCAAAATCATCGGTATTGTCAACAGGTAGTTGCGCAATACAATAAAACGCCGCTTTTGGTGTCGTCACAATTACACCTTCTATTTTATTTAATTCAGAAATTAAAGCGTCTCTTCTTTCTTTGTATTCTGAAATTACTTCATCAAAATAACTTTGAGGGGTGTCAATTGCTGCTTCGCAAGCTATTTGTTCAATTGTTGGTGGACATAAACGAGCTTGGGCAAATTTCATTGAGGCTGCAATAACTTCTCTGTTTTTGGTAATCATACAGCCAATTCTTGCGCCACACATACTGTATCTTTTGGAAACAGAATCAATCATTATGACGTTTTGCTCAATTCCTTTGAGGTTCATCACTGAAAAGTGTTGGTCTCTTGCGTCATAAATAAATTCGCGATATACTTCGTCTGCAATTAGAAATAAGTCGTGTTTTCGAACCAATTCTCCCAATTGATTTATTTCGGTTTCAGAGTACAAATAGCCCGTTGGATTATTTGGGTTGCAAATTAAAATAGCTTTGGTTTTTGGTGTAATTGCTTTTTCAAATTCTTCAATTGTAGGCAAGGTAAAACCACTTTCAATGGTTGAAATCACTGGCACAACTCTAGCACTCGATTCTGCTGAAAATGCACTGTAATTAGCATAAAAAGGTTCTGGAATAATCACTTCATCCTCAGGATCCATGATGCTTCCTAGTGCAAACAATAACGCTTCTGAGCCTCCTGTGGTAATCATTATATCTTCAAACGAAACGTTTACATTTTGATTGGTATAAAATAAGGCTAATTTTTTTCGGTAACTTTCATAACCAGCTGAAGGACCATATTCTATAATATCTAAATCAATATTTTTTATGGCTTCAATGGCAATTTCAGGGCTTTTTATATCGGGTTGACCAATGTTTAAATGATATACTTTATGGCCTTTTAGTTTAGCCTTATCAGCATAAGGAGCCAACTTGCGAATTGGCGATTCGGGCATTTTTCGACCTCTAATAGAAATACTTGGCATGTTTTTGAAAATTTGGTGCAAATTTGCGATTTTTTTTCAAAATAAATTGACTCGATTTCTTTTATTTGTGAATCAAATAGAATTATATACAATATTTTACTATTTTTATAAAAACAATTAGGATGAGACGAATTATCATTTTATGCTTTTTTATTGCTTCAACTATACCTGTTTTTGGACAGGACGAATTTCAATTTGAAAAAGGCGTCGATAAAGTTGTTATCCCATTCAAATTTATTAATAATTTGATTTTTATTCCCATCAATGTCAATGGAGTTGAGTTGCATTTTCTCTTGGATTCTGGCGTTGAAGAAACTATACTTTTTAGTATGGAAGATAAAAAAGAGGTTAGTTTTTTCAATGTCGAAAAAATTTTACTGCGAGGTTTGGGAAGCGAATCTTCTATCGAGGGATTGAAATCAACAAATAATACACTAGCAATCAAAGGTTTAAAATCTATCAATCATTTATTATACATCATTTTAGATCAAAGTTTTAATCTTTCTTCACATGTTGGAATTCCTGTGAATGGTATTATTGGATACCAATTTTTCAAAAATAATTTCATTCAAATCGATTACGAAAAAAAGCACATTACTGTGTATAAAGAAATTGATAAAATTAAAAAAAGACTCGAAAAAAAATTTCAGCGAGTTCCCATAACAATCGAAAAATCAAAACCTTATATTTTAGGAAACGCAACACTAAATGCTGTCGAAATCCCCACAAAATTATTGATTGATATTGGTAATAGCGATGCTATTTGGCTTTTCGAGAATAAAGAAAAAGGTATTAATATTCCTGAGAAAAATTTTGACGATTATTTAGGCAAAGGATTTAGCGGAGATGTGGAAGGGAAAAGAGCTCAAATCAAAAAGTTTTCTTTTTCAAAATTTCAATTCAATCGTCCTTATGTTGCTTTTCCAGATTCTTCCTCGATAAAAAACGTGAAAATGGTTAAAGATCGAGCTGGATCGTTAGGTTCAGAAATTTTAAAAAGGTTCGACATCGTTTT
>DMHA01000095.1:9202-11382 GCA_003449615.1 Flavobacterium sp. | reverse complement strand
CCAATCAACTATTATATTTAAGAAAAAATAGAAATTTTAATACTTCTTTTAACTATAATAAAAGTGGTCTCGAAATACAACATGATGGTTTGCAATGGGTACAAGAAACGGTTAGTCTCAATACTGTCCCTTTTCAAGGAGATAGGGTAGTAGAGGATGGTATGACAAAACCCAGTAATTTTAAGTATAGATTTGTATTAAAACCCGTTTATATTGTAGCGCATGTTCGGAAAAATTCTCCAGCTGCACAAAGTGGATTGCAGAAAGGAGATATAATTGTAAGCATTAATCACAAACCGGGCTATGAATTTTCTCTAGAAAAAATAAATTTATTATTAAAATCTGAAGAAGAAAATTGGATATATTTTATTGTTGAAAGAGAAAGCCAAATTCTAAAGTTTAAATTTCAATTGCTAAATGTGTTATAAAATAAAACGCTTCTTATGATTAATTAAGAAGCGTTTTTTATAATTTGAAAGGTTTTAATCTGCTATAACGTCACCCTTTATTTTTAGAGGAATTCTGCCTCCTTCATAATTCACAGCATTCGATTCAACTGTAATTGTTTTTCTAATTGGACCTGGTATCATGCTATATTTAATTTCAATTTTTCCAGTTTTTCCAGGCATAATTGGCGCTTCTGGTTTGATAGGAACGGTACAGCCACAAGTAGAAAGTACATTGGTAATTATCAATGGCGCATCACCAGTGTTTATAAATTCAAAAGAACGAAGCCCATTATCTTTCTTTTTTGTGGTGGTTCCGTAATCGATAGTGTTGTCTTTGGCTTTGAACTCAATTTTTGGACCATTTTGAGCAAAACCAAAACTACTCATTAAAACTACTGCTATTATTGTGGTTAAATTTTTCATTTTCTTTTTGTTTAAATTCTGTTTAGTAAAATTAGTTTTTTTAATTAAGCATACAATTATTTATTTCACTTTTTATACTGTACTTAATTATTTACTTTTGTTCCCAATTTGAATTACAAAAATCAGACCAAAGCTAAATTTTGGTTGTAACAGTTGCTTTTTTATGACAATTCCTGCACAATTTGACGCTAAAACCATTGAAAATAAGTGGTATGACTACTGGATGAAGAACAAGTATTTTCATTCTGAACCAGACCAAAGAACGCCATATACCATCGTAATTCCTCCGCCAAACGTGACTGGAGTTTTACACATGGGACACATGCTAAACAATACGATTCAAGATGTTTTGATTAGAAGAGCACGTCTCAAAGGCTTCAACGCTTGTTGGGTTCCAGGAACGGATCACGCTTCGATTGCAACCGAAGCTAAAGTGGTTGCTAAATTAAAATCGGAAGGAATCAATAAATCGAATTTGAGTCGGGAGGAATTTTTGAAACATGCTTATGATTGGACGGACAAATATGGCGGAACCATTTTAGAACAATTGAAACAATTGGGTTGTTCTTGCGATTGGGACAGAACCAAATTCACAATGGATCCTGATATGTCGGCATCGGTAATTAAATCCTTCGTGGATTTGTACAACAAAGGTTTGATTTATCGGGGTTATCGAATGGTAAACTGGGATCCCGAAGCCAAAACCACGTTGTCCGACGAAGAAGTGATTTATGAAGAACAACAAGGGAAATTGTATTTCCTGAAATATAAAATCCTCACCCCAGCCCTCTCCGAAGGAGGGGGAGCCGATGCGCTTGACTCCCCTCCTTCGGAGGGGTCGGGGGAGGACTTTTTGACAGTTGCCACAACTCGTCCAGAAACTATTTTTGGAGATACTGCCATTTGTATCAATCCAAATGACGAGCGTTTTGCTCATTTGAAAGGCAAGAAAGCGATTGTGCCAATTTGCGGTCGTGAGATTCCAATTATAGAAGACGAATATGTAGATATCGAATTTGGTACGGGTTGTTTGAAAGTGACTCCAGCTCACGATTTGAATGATAAAGCTTTGGGCGAAAAACACAATCTTGAAATTATTGACATTTTCAATGAAGATGCCTCGCTGAATAGTTTTGGTTTGCATTACCAAGGGAAAGACCGTTTTGTCGTTCGTGCAGAAATTGAGCAGGAATTAGAGAAAATTGGTGCTTTGGCAAAAACCGAAAATTATCTAAATAAAGTAGGAACATCGGAAAGAACCAAAGCGGTAATAGAGCCTCGTTTGTCTGACCAATGGTTTTTGAAAAT
>DMHA01000095.1:8473-9009 GCA_003449615.1 Flavobacterium sp. | reverse complement strand
CAATTGTGGTGGGGACAACAAATTCCCGCCTATTTCTACGGAGATGGAAAGGAAGATTTTGTAGTTGCCGAGAATATTGAAGAAGCTCTAAAATTAGCGCAAACTAAAACTTCTAACTTCTCACTTCTAACCTCTAACCTCCGTCAGGATGAAGATGCTCTTGACACTTGGTTCTCCTCTTGGCTTTGGCCAATGTCTGTTTTTGGTGGAATTTTGGATCCTGAAAACGAAGATTTTAAATATTATTATCCAACGAATGATTTGGTAACTGGACCGGATATTTTGTTTTTCTGGGTGGCACGAATGATTATTGCTGGATATGAATATACAGGAAAAAAACCATTTACGAATGTGTATTTAACGGGTTTGGTTCGTGACAAACAAAGGCGTAAAATGTCGAAATCGTTGGGAAATTCACCTGAACCATTAGAATTAATAGAAAAATTTGGTGCCGATGGCGTTCGTGTGGGATTGCTTTTGAGTGCTTCTGCTGGAAACGATATTATGTTCGATGAGGAATTGTGTAACCAAGGAAA
>DMHA01000095.1:7967-8448 GCA_003449615.1 Flavobacterium sp. | reverse complement strand
AAAGGTTGGGAAGTTTCGGATTCGATTCCGCAACCCGAATCTTCAAAAGTGGCAATAGAGTGGTATGAAGCCAAATTGCAACAAACACTTTTGGAGATTGAAGATAATTTCGAAAAATACAGAATTTCCGATGCCTTGATGGGAATTTACAAATTGGTTTGGGATGATTTCTGTTCGTGGTTTTTGGAAATGATAAAACCCGCTTACCAGCAACCAGTTGACAGCATTACATTGGCGAAAGCCATAGAAATGCTCGAAAACAATATGAAATTGTTGCATCCGTTTATGCCATTTTTGACAGAGGAAATTTGGCAATTATTAGCCGAAAGAACGCCAGAAGAAGCTTTGATTGTTTCGACTTGGCCAGAAATGAAACCGTTCAATGCACAAATAATTAATGATTTCGATAACACGATTGAAGTAATTTCTGGTATCAGAACGATTCGTAAAGACAAGAATATTCCGTTCAAGGACAATATTA
>DMHA01000095.1:7596-7900 GCA_003449615.1 Flavobacterium sp. | reverse complement strand
ATGAAAAAACTTCAACTTATTTTGATTCGGTAGTAACCAAATTAGGAAATATTACATCTTTAGAATATGTTTCGGATAAAGTGGATGGTGCTTTGTCTTTCCGTGTAAAATCGAACGAATATTTTATACCTATAACTGGAAACATTGATGTAGAGGCAGAAATTGAAAAACTAACTACCGAGTTGGTTTACACCCAAGGATTCTTGAAATCAGTTCAAAACAAATTGTCTAATGAAAAATTTGTAAACGGCGCACCCGAAAAAGTATTAGCAAACGAAAGACAAAAAGAAGCCGATGCACTTTC
>DMHA01000095.1:1167-7517 GCA_003449615.1 Flavobacterium sp. | reverse complement strand
ATAAAAAAAATCAAAATGAATTAGACGATTTGAAAATCACAATTGGTATAATTTACTTTTGGTTTCAGACTATTTCTTCTTCAAAATCTTATATTCTTCATAACATCCGTTTATGGCATCTAGGATTTGGAGGTCGTTGGCGGTTTTTACAAAGGAATTTGAGTAGTTGCCTCTTGATCCCGAAATCGGGATTCGATGACTCCTGATGGATGACGCTAGCCTAATCGGTTTTCCCGATAACAATCGGGACAGGCTGTTCAACAGGAGTTTCATTGTTGGTGCTTCGCACCCAACGAAACTCTAGCTGTTGGCGGCTGGTTTTCTTTTTTGTCTAAACAAAAAGCGTTGTTTGTGTTGTGTCTGATGTCCCTTTTAGTTTGTATGAATTTGTTTTCTTCTCTTTCACGACTTCAATAAAATCTAATTTTTTTAAATAACTATTTAGCTTTTGTGTCGTCCAAGTGAGATTTAGTTTTGAAAGAAGTTCTTTTGCACTTAGTGGTCTGCCGTTAAAAGCTTCACGAACTTTGGCTTCAAGTGATTCATTGTCTGTCGGCTCTTGAACAACAGATATTTGTTCAGTATTTGTTGTGTCGTAGGTTTTTGGTAATTCCATACCGTTAAAGTCGACAGGAATTGCACCTTTTTGAATTAAGAGGTTATTCGCATTTTTTTCGTTTGGTTCAGGTTTTCTAACAAAGATTTTTCTGCCCTTTCTCAAACCATCAACGACACCCGACCAAGTCCCACCTTTTTCTGCTGATTCAGCAACATAAATTTCATCAGCGAGTCCGTAAATAATTGGGTTACGTGCCATTGCTAACTCAGCTCGCCAAGGCGCTTTTGGAAAGAATGTGCTTAATACTAATACATCCCCATCAATTATTTGCTTGTAATAATTTTTAAAACCTGAACTGAATGTCATTATTCCTTGAGGGAGAACAATGATACTTTGACCTTTATAATTGATTGCTGAATCTAATGCTTGTTTATCAACTCCTTTAGCAAAGCCGCTTACTACAACTTTAAATTCCTTACTAGCAAGTTTTGCAATGTTGTCTGTAAATTTCAAAGCTGTTTCGGATGCGTCCCTTGAACCAACTATTGCAATTGACTTTTCTTCAAGTATTTTCTTATTTCCTTTAACGTATAAAACAGCAGGGGCGTGGGCAGCTTTTAAATTACCTTTTAATGTCTTTGAATATTCCGGTGATGTGATAGGAATAATTTCAAAACCTTGACTAAAGTATGATTCAGCAAGAAAAGCATTGCTTGCCAATTCAGATTTAGCTTGTCTTAAATCTAATAGCTGCTTTTCGTCTAATTGATATTGATTCTTCCACTCACTTTCATTTAATTGAAAAAACTCTTCAATTGAAATCTTGTTTTCGTGGAAAAATTTTATGATGAGATTATTTATTTTTAAATGCCCCCATCTTGGCAAGTGTGCCAATGCTATCCAATATGTAGCTTCTTCTTTTTTCATTTTTTTGTTCTTGTCTTTGTAATTGTGAATGCTGAAATCTCCTTTGCAAATCCTTTCTCCTTCAGGACATTTGCAATACTAAAAAGTGTTTCTCCAGACCGAAACAAGTCATCAAATAGCAAAATACTTTTATTCTTATATCTTAAGTCCTTTACTTCAAAAATGTTCTTCAATAAATCTTTTCTTGTAATCGGGTCATTAATTTCTTTAACGGGTGGAGTTGACTTTGTTTTAATTAGAAAATCAAAATCAACATTAAAGCCTGATTCAGCGAGTTTCTTTGCTAACTCATAAACAGGTTGAAATGGTCGGTTTAAGTTTGAAGGTGGGACGGGAATTATCACATCAGGCATTATTTTGTTTTTCTTGAGATAGCTTAGAATATGAGAATGCAGTTGTTCCAATACTTTGTAATCCGAACAGTATTTGAATTTGTATAACAATTCACCAACTTGAGTTCTTTCTGTCTGAAATTTATTCTCACCAACAAGCTTACTGTTTTTCGTATGAATATCTATATAGTATAGGTTTTTTATCGGTTTTGAATAATCATTACTACTACCAGTTGATGATTTAGAGTAATTGAATGTTAGGCTTTCTAATTCGTGTTTATTTATTAGAAGAAATTCATCATTAATAGAATAAGTATAAAGGATATTATTTAGAACTGCTAATAGCCGTTCCTTATCACTTAATATCAAATCTGTAGATTGGTGTTCCTTCAAATTATTAATTTTCATTTTAAAAATTCTTCGCCGAGGCGAATTAAACTCATTTGGATAGTTAGTTATGAAATAAATAGAATCATCTTCTGTAACAGTTTTGTTAATCCAAAAATTACCTGATTCATTGACATTAAATTGTAATAAATCAATTTCAGCAACAACATCATTGGAATTGTTTAGGATTAGTTCCCCCCCGAAAAATGAATCGTAACCCATCCATCCCCAATGTCCTAACAATTCATTAGTAATAAAATTTACACTTTCACCTTCGTATAATCCAACAAGATTACCTGTGTAATAATTAATTCTAAAAGTATGTTCATTAGAAAATAATAACAACTCCTTTCTAGAAATAGAAGATTCGCAAGTCATATAAAATGCAGATGCGTCACACTGTTGAAGAAAAAAGTGTTTTATTAATGAACCTTCTAAATCAAATATGGCAATGATAATTGTGTTTTCTGGTTTTTCATTTTCTTGCGGTCTTCTATACCAATGAAATGAACTTGAATTTTTATAAAGAAAATCTTCAACTGAGAAATCGTTATTAGTTCCTTTCAAAGAGTTCGGACACCTAGAAACGATTATTAGCCTGTTTGCATCAAAATCTATTTCAGAAAATATTACACCTCTCACATAATAAGCATCATCAATTGGTTTAGAAAAGGTTTCAGAATATTGACCTTCACCATTTTCGTGTGGGATAAATAAATTACCTTCTTTGAATTCATAAAATCTCTCTCCAATTCTATGATTAAGAAACAAATAGTCTGAATAGTAATTCCGTTTTTGAATTTTGCCAGTATAGGTATTTACAACATATTGAATGTGGTTCTGGTCTCTCAACTCAATATAAACGCCATCTCTACTTAATCCCACAAGAGAATATTCCCATTCATAACTGGTTGTTATTTTTGATAAATCAACTTTCATATTGAATCTCCTCCTACTGTTCTTGCTATCACAATTGGAGCAATTTTTACTGCTCCAAAGTTAGTTAATAATTTACCTACTTCTTTCAATGTTGCACCACTATCAAAGATGTCGTCAACTAATAAAATACTCTTTCCATTTATATCATTCGGAGTTGTAAATGTAAATGCACCGTTAACGTTGTCTGTTTTGAGATACCCATTCTCAAAAATTTTTTGTTCTTTGGTTTGTCTTGCTTTTACAAGATTATGAGAGATTGGAAACTTTAATACTTGTGAAACTTTAATTGCGAAGTTTTTTACCAAATCTCCTGACGAAGTCGGAGGAACATACACAACTAAGTCAAACTTTTCCTGACCATACTTTTTGCGAAATGCTTTTAGAACCAACTTTAATAGAAAATCTGGAAAGTCACCCCCTTGTTCATATTTTGAACGATGTAATGCTGCACCGACATTAGAAACACCATAGTAAGATGAAGCAACACCGTTTAATATATTGGAACCTTTTGATTCCACTTCTAGTTCAGGGAAATAATCTTCTCTGAAATTTTGTAGTTTTTCTGTCCATTCAGGCGTTACTGATACGGTAATTTTCTTTTCACCTGTATTGTCACAGTTCGTGAACGTATGATTTGAATTGTCACCTAAGTAGTCGCAAAGAAATTTCATTCGAGATTTATCGGTTTCAACATACTCTATCATATTCTCAAGGTCTGTTAACTTTGCATTTCGCAACTCCTCAAATGCCTTTGTGTTTAAAGGTTGTGAGTTTGGAACAAACTCATATTTTTTACTCTTACCAATCATTACTTCACGAATAATTCCTTGCTCAATTAAGTCAGCTTTAATTACTCTAATTTGATTTTGTTTCAAGTTGGTTCGCTTCATTAAATCTCTCTCTCCAAGTAGTTCGGATTTTACAGCATTAATAACTCTTTCATATTTCTTAATTGCTGGTCTGCCACCTTCAATGAATGCTTCTGGTAATTTTCTATCTTCTGGGTTGTAAAACAGAATGATGTATGAAGGTTGTCCATCTCTTCCTGCTCTGCCAATTTCTTGATAATAGTGTATCGGTGATTGTGGTATTTGAGTGTGAATTATAAATCGAATGTCGGGTTTGTCTATCCCCATTCCTAATGCATTCGTTGAAATAATACATTTCCACTTATTGCTCATCAAGCCGTTTTCTATAGCAATTCTCGAATCTGCGTCCAAACCTGCATTGTAGGCAGTAGATGATATTTTCAGATTCTCAAACCATTTGGAGTAAATTTCGGTATCAACTCTAGTTCCTGTATATAGGATTCCTGAACCAGGAAGATTATTTAAGTTCTTGCCAAGCCAAATCAATTTTTCATCTTCAGATGCAACTTTAACGACAAATAATTTGAAATTGTCCCGCATTAAGTTTCCCCGAATTGTCAAAATGTTGTTGCCAATTTGTTGGGCAACATCAAGTTCAACTCTTTTTGTTGCTGTTGCAGTAGTAGCAAGAACAGGAAGACCTTTAGGTAACAATTTTACAAGATTAATTATCCTTTTAAATGCAGGTCGAAAGTCGTGTCCCCAAACGGAAATACAGTGTGCTTCATCAACTACCACCATTGTCAAGTTCATCTGTCGAGTAGCTTCAATCCACTCACTGTTTTCTTGTCTTTCGGGTGCTATGTAAAGGATTTTTATTTTTCCCTGTTTAGCATCATTTATTATCTGGGTATTTTCTTCGGGTGTCTGTTCACTATTGATACACTTTGCTGCAATACCAAGTGCTGTTAACTTTTTGACTTGGTCACGCATTAATGCGATTAAAGGAGAGAATATAACTGTTATGCCATTGAAAACTGTCGCTGGAAATTGAAAACAAAGTGACTTGCCAAAACCTGTCTTTTCGATTAGCAAAACCTTTTCACCTTTCAGAATTTTGTCAATAGTCAGCCACTGTTCGTCATAGAACTTAGGGAGCTTGAATGTCCTTTGTAAAATTGTTTCTGCTTCTTGTCGTGTCATTTGCTATTGTTCATTTTTTGCAGGTCAGTTCGTTTGTGCACTGTCGCTCTAAACTTGCCGCCAACTTATAAATTGGCGAAACAATCTTTCGTATATGCACCCAAAATTGGGTAGATTGGCGAAGGTTTATTTCGCTTTATTTTTTATCAAATATAGATATTTTTTTACAAATCCTCAAATGGATTTTAACCCAACTTGCAGAAATTAACCTGTCAAGTATCTAAAAAGTTCAATTTCTTGTTTTATATGTTCAGGTTTGGGGACTACAAATTTTTTCATTCTGAAAGGTTTGGATTTGTATTTCAAGGCTTGATGCAATTCTAGTAGTTTTGTGTTTGGTTCAGAACATTTTTTGATTGTAATTATATTTTTGTCACTATCTTCAATGGTGGTTGTTACTAATTTTTGAGTGCTAGAAATTCTCAAAATCTCTTTCCAATCGTGGTTTATTTTTTTTGATTTCAACTGATGTCTGATGGTGTTCACGAGCCAATATCCAAGCAATCCTAAATATAAATGTGCCATCGAAGCATCATCGTTTTTGTGGTAAATTGGTCGTAAATCTAAATCGGTTTTTAACGTTCTAAAGGTGCTTTCAATTTCTCTCAAACTATTGTAAATCTTCCAAATTGTGGCTTCATCTTTGTTTGTCAATGAGGTTTGCAAAAAATAAACTCCTTGCTCGTTTGTCTTAATTTCAGCGTTTTTATTCTGATTCCAATCAATATTGATGATGTTTATTTTTTCTTGATCTAAAGTGGTATTGATGTCAAAATGTCTAGCTATTGATGGAAATCTTTGTTTTATTCTTCCAATTTTTTGTTGTACTTTTTCTTGGGTTTTTATACCTGATTTTTTGTGAATTCCATTGGTTAATTTTTGAAGTTCATCTTCAAAACGCTGCCTAAATTTAATGTTCATAGAACGCTCCTTCATCGCCTTGAAGTCGCTTTTTACTTTATAGGTACAAGATGTTTCTTGTTTTGGAACATCATTTTTGGCTGTTTTTTTGGGCGTAATTTCTACCTCATTGATGGCTATTTTTTGATTTTTGGAATCATAAATAATGGTCGGAATTTCATTTTTAGTTTTGTAATTACTTGGTTTTGTTCTGCTTACACAAACATAATCATAGCCTTTAGCCACCACCATTGCTTTGTTTTCTGCTGTGGCTATACCTGCGTCAAAAACTAT
>DMHA01000095.1:0-1089 GCA_003449615.1 Flavobacterium sp. | reverse complement strand
CGAAAGTGTTTTGCAATCTGCCATATTCCCCTGAAAAATATTAGAATATTTCAAGAATCCTTCTAAGTTCACCACAGCTGCTAAAACCACTATTTTTGCATCGCTTCTTTTCTCCTTACTGCGTCCAAAATCAGCTATTGAACTCTTGCGTTTTTGACCCTCAAAATAGGTATTTGTAATGTCAAACAAATAGATTGTGTCTTGAATATCAAATAATTCATTGGTTTTTTTGGATAAAAACTGTTCCAATTCGTCTTTTATTTCAAACAAATCTAAAGCACTTTTATACAATTTGTCTTTTGTGATTTTTTCAATCGGAAAGCCTGTGAGTTCACAAATCGAAGAGTTTTCGACTATCCATTTGCTGGTTTTATTTTCACTGGCAGGAAAAACGGCTCGGCTAATTATTTGGGTCATCGCCAATTGAATTTTATCGTCAGGCCATTTTTGTTCCAACAAAAAGCTGTCCATTTTCAATTGTTTCAAAGCTTGAAAACAAAGCCATTCGCCTCCAAATTCTTTTGCATCTGGGTGTTGCAAAGTGTTTAAATCAACATGAGCCATATCTTTTTCTGGGTCGATTTTAGCATCTACCTTTTTGTCTTTCAAGGCTTTATGATACAGTTCATCGGCATATTCTAAAAGAGGTAATTCAGCATCGTGAACCATCAAAATGGGTTTTCCATAAACTCTGTCGGTAATGTGTTTTTGGATAAAAATCAACTCATCAGCAGTAAAATGATCAATAAATCCGGCAGTAACAATGGTTTTGTGACGGATGTAATTATTGGCATCACGATAGCTTTCCACCAATCGGTAGTAGGATTCCACTTTTTCTGTTTGTGGATTTCGACGACATGAAGCTTTGAAAAACATATGTCAAAATTGCAAAACTACTGCCATTCCAGCAATACCAAAAGAGGACTACAAATCGGGTTTTGACTAAAAACAGTGGTTTTGATATGAAAAACACCTCTAAAACCCTCTTTTTTTCCTTTTGGAACTACTAATAGCTGATATTTAACATTACTTTAACTTTTAGACGTGTCTAAATCTGCAAGTTGGGTTAAGGACTAAGGGTCTTATACG
>DMHA01000040.1 GCA_003449615.1 Flavobacterium sp. | reverse complement strand
TTGGATTGCATTGACAGCATTACACCAAAACTGAATTTAATCATTGCCGCCAAGCGCAAAAGAGTCAAAATAATTTCTTCAATGGGAGCAGGAGGGAAGATGGAAGCTTCGAAGGTAAAAGTGGCAGATATAACGAATACCGTCAATTGTTTCTTGGCAAAAACCATTCGCCGTCGATTGAAAGAAGTGAAAATCGATAAATTGAAAGTCGTTTTTTCGTCCGAAATTCAAGATGATTCCAGTTTAAAAATGACCGATGGTTCTAATTACAAGAAATCTTTTTACGGAACCAATAGTTATATGCCAGGTCTATTTGGCTTGTATGCTGCCGAAACAGTGATTAGATATTTACTCAAGAAATAATATTTTTCAACATCAAGTACAATGCTTAAAAATAAATTACAAAAATACAAATTGATTTTGGCTTCGGGTTCGCCAAGACGTCAACAATTTTTCAAGGATTTAGACTTGGATTTCGAAATTCGGTTGAAAGAAATTGAAGAAATTTTTCCACCCGAATTGAAAGCCGAAGAAATTACCAATTATTTGGCCAAACTAAAAGCCAACGCTTTTGAAGGAGAATTGAACGACAACGAAATTCTGATTACCAGCGATACCATTGTTTGGCACAATAACAAAGCTTTGGGTAAACCAAAAGATGCGCAAGACGCTTTTGAAATTCTAAAATCATTGTCGAATGCGACTCACGAAGTTATTACTTCGGTTTGCTTCAAAACCAAAGCTAATTCGACTGTAGCCTACGAAGTTACCAAGGTAACTTTCTGCGAATTGAGCGATGAAGCTATTTGGTATTATATCGAAAATTACAATCCTTATGACAAAGCTGGAGCTTATGGCATTCAGGAATGGATTGGTTTTGTGGGCGTTTCAAAAATTGAAGGCTCATACACCAATGTGATGGGAATGCCTACGGATAAAGTTTATGAATATTTGAGTAATTTAGCATAAAAATTATGGCTATGGAATTCTTAAACGGATATACAAAAGAATTAGTTGCAACAGGAATTTTAATAATTCTAGTGATTTTAGGAAGACTAATCGTTTCAAAATTAGTGCGAAGTTTTGCCAAAAGAAGCCAAACTATAGAAAAACGAACCCGCTTGGTGCTCAAATACATTCATTTATTGATGAATAGTATTGCTGTGATTGCAATAATTTTAATTTGGGGCGTTCAAACCAAAGATATTTTTATAGTATTTTCTTCAATTGCGACTGTTGTTGGTGTGGCAATGTTTGCACAATGGTCAATTTTGAGTAACATTACATCAGGAATTATTCTGTTTTTTTCATTTCCGTATAAAATTGGGGATTATATTTTCATTCACGACAAAGATTTTCCCATTGAAGCTGAAATTGAAGATATTGGAGCCTTTCACGTATATTTGAAAACCCAAAAAGGGGAAATTATTGTTTATCCCAATAATTTGATGTTGCAAATAGGAGTAACAATTTTAAAACATCCTGACGATGATAAAGAGTTTACAGATTAATTTAACTGCTAATTTTACAAACATTTCTTCAAATTATATAATACTTTTCAAGCAAGAAAATATAATATTTGTTGGTATATTCTATTTGTTAAACTAACAATTTAGACAACAATCATTAATTTTTTTGATGTTTCAAAGACCAAAAAATATCTTCTATATTTTCCTTTTCTTATGCTTTCAACTTTCTTTTTCACAGGAAAATGTACCAAAAAAAGATAGTTCAAAGACATACAAGAACATTCAAACCTATTCTAAAAAACATAAATTTACCAAGTTTGTACACAAATTGATTTTCAAACCCATTAATTCCAAAAAGCAGAAAAAGAAAATTATTGTTCATCAAAATTACCGCACTTTTGAGGGTAAAATTATTCGAAAAATTAATATTATAACCCTTGATCCATTTGGATATTCCGAAATTGACACCATCAAGAAACCTAGAAATTGGGTCGAAAAAAACGGAAATCGTATTCACATAAAAACAAAAAAATTAGCAATCCAAAATATATTACTTATAAGAGAAAACAAACCATTGGATTCCTTGTTAGTAAAAGAATCTGCGCGTTTATTAAGGACGCAAAGCTTCATCAATCGAGTAGTAATTTGGACAAAATTAATAGCTAAAAACAGCGATTCAGTCGATGTTTATGTTAGGGTTTTAGATACTTGGAGTTTGCTGCCAAGAGCATCAATTTCGGACTCAAAGTCAAGTTTTCAACTCAATGAACACAATTTTATTGGATCAGGTCACACACTCAACAGCCTCTACCAAAAAAGATATGATGATGGAAAAAGTGCTTATAAATTTGAATATATTGTTCCCAATATCAAAAATACTTTCGTTGAAACCAAGTTCAATTATTTCAAGGATTTGGATGATAATTATGGAAAAACCATAACCATCGAGCGTCCTTTTTTCTCGCCTTTTGCAAAATGGGCTGGAGGTATAAATTTAGACCAGCAATTCAAAAATGATACACTTTCGGATGCCAATTTGGTGTTTGCCAAACAAAATTTTAAATACAATTCACAAGATTTTTGGGCTGGATATGCGTTTAGAATTTCCAAAGAAAATACTGAAAATGGTAGAGTAACCAACTTGATTGTCTCGAGTAGGTTTTTAAATTTGAATTATCTCGAAAGTCCAGCCCTTGCTTATGATCCCATCGATTTTTATTCCTCGGAACATCTTTTTCTTTTTGGAGTTGGTATTTCGACACGAAAATATGTAGGAGACAAATACATTTTCAAAAACGGAATAACCGAGGATGTACCTATCGGGAAAATTTACGGAATTACGGCAGGGTATCAATTCAAAAACAATGTGGGGCGATTCTATTTGGGCGGACAAGCTTCTTTCGGGAATTATTTTAGATGGGGGTTTTTGAGTCTCAATTTTGAATTGGGATCATTTTTCGATAAATCCGTTACCTCTCAAACTGCTTTTTCATTTCAGGCTAATTATTTTACCAATTTGATTGACATTGGAAAATGGAAAGTAAGACAATTCATCAAACCGCAATTGACCATTGGAATCAATCGGCAGAATTCTATTGGCGACCAACTAACTATCAACGAAGATTATGGAATTCAAGGTTTCAAAAGTGCGATTTATGGCAATCAAAAATTGATGCTGACTTTTCAAACCCAAGTTTATTCTCCTTGGAATGTTTTGGGTTTTCGCTTGAATCCCTATTTCAATTATACCATTGCAATGCTGGGTGATGAAGAAAGAGGGGTGCAGGATAGTCAAGTTTTTTCAAAAATTGGCATTGGGTTCCTTATCACAAATGACTATTTGGTGTTTCGTGCCTTCCAGATTTCTCTTTCTTATTATCCGTCAATTCCAAGAAGTGGCAATAATATTTTCAAAACAAATGCTTTGGAAACCTCAGATTTTGGATTTCAGGATTTTGGATTAGGCAAGCCAAGAACGGTTATTTATAAATAGCATTTTATTTTTTTCAAAGAAATCCAAAAAATTAATTTAGAAATTCATTAAATTACTACATTTGGACTATTGCCAATCAAATTCCAAAAAAATGCAGCATTTTTTGATTTCGACACTTGTTTTTTTTCTTTTATTATCTCCAAATTGTAATGCACAACAACCCCAAAAACCCAGCTCGGTAGCCATTTACAATCAAATTCAGAAATTGAATTTTTTGGGTTCAGTGCTTTATATTGCGGCTCATCCCGATGACGAAAATACGCGATTAATTTCCTATTTTTCCAATGAAACCAAAGCAAGAACCGCCTATTTATCCTTGACCCGTGGCGATGGCGGACAGAACTTAATTGGCCCACAACTTCGAGAATTATTAGGAGTAATCCGAACCCAAGAATTGATTGAAGCCCGAAAAATTGATGGTGGAGAGCAACTTTTTACACGTGCCAACGATTTTGGTTTTTCCAAAAATCCTGATGAAACTTTAGAAATTTGGGATAAAGACAAAGTACTGGCTGATATTATTTTTACCATTCGGAAATTTCAACCTGACATTATTATCAATCGTTTTGACCATCGCACTTCAGGAAATACGCACGGCCATCATTCGGCTTCGGCGATTTTGAGCGTTGAAAGTTTTATTAAAGCCAATGATTCAAAGGTATTTCCGGAGCAACTGAGTTTGGTACAAACTTGGCAAACCAAACGTCAATTTTTCAATCCGTCCTGGTGGTTTTATGGCAGTCAAGAGAAGTTTGATGCAGCCGATAAATCCAAATTTATTTCAATGCAAACCGGAGTATTTTATTCGCTTACAGGGAAATCAAATCAGGAAATTGCCGCTTTGAGCCACAGTTGTCATCAATCGCAAGGTTTTGGAAGTACGGGAAATCGTGGAGAAGAAACCGAATATTTAGAGTTGATAAATGGCGAATTACCAAAAGATAAAGCTAACCTATTTGATGGAATTGACACAACTTGGAATCGAGTGAAAGGTGGAAAATCCATTGGTGAATTGCTATCAAAAATTGCAACCGAATTTGATTTTAAGAACCCTTCGGCGAGTATTCCAGATTTGGCGAAAGCCTATTCGATGATGCAAACTTTGGACGACAATCATTGGAAAACCCTGAAATCAGAAGAAATAAAAAATACAATTGCCGCTTGTGCAGGTTTGTATCTGGAAGCTGTTGCTCAAAATCAAGAAGCTACCCCGGGAAGTCTTGTGAAATTAAAACTCGAAGCCATTAACAGAAGTGCAACCGAAATGCAATTGGTAGATGTAACCACTTTGCCCAATCAAAAAAGCATTCCTCAAAATTTGGTGCTAAAAAATAATGTGTTGCAAAACATTACCCTTGATTTGCAATTGCCAACAACGATAGAATATACACAGCCATATTGGCTAAAAGACAAAGGTACTGAAGGAATGTACACCGTTACTGACCAGAAAAATATAGGAATTCCTGATGTCATTAGGGAAGCAAAAGTGGTTTTCAATATTAAAATAAATGAAATCGAAATTCCATTTGAACGAACTGTAGTTTTCAAATACAATGACGATGTCAAGGGCGAAATGTACAATTATTTGGAT
>DMHA01000143.1:9482-11155 GCA_003449615.1 Flavobacterium sp. | reverse complement strand
GGGTCGCTAAAATGCAAAAAGTTCAAATCACTTCATTCTTATAAATGTTTTGTTGGAATAACCTATTTGTTAAAATGTTTTCTATATTTATCAAATCAAATCATTATTTATGCTAATTAAAGTTTTTGGAAGTGCCGTTTTTGGTGTAGAAGCCACCACAATTACGGTTGAAGTCAATATAGACAAAGGAATTGGGTATCATTTAGTGGGATTGCCCGACAATGCCATAAAGGAAAGCAGTTACCGAATTGCGGCTGCACTCAAAAATAATGGTTATGCTATGCCGGGAAAAAAAATTACTATCAATATGGCACCGGCCGATTTGCGAAAAGAAGGTTCGGCTTATGATTTGACACTTGCTATTGGAATTCTAGTTGCTTCTTCCCAAATAAAAGGAGACGAAATTGACAAATATGTAATTATGGGAGAACTTTCGCTTGACGGAAGTTTGCAACCCATTCGTGGGGCGCTGCCCATTGCCATTAAGGCTAAAGAAGAAGGTTTTAAAGGTTTTTTTCTTCCCATTCAAAATGTAAAAGAAGCAGCAATTGTTACTGGACTTGATGTTTATGGTGTAGAAAATATTCAGGAAGTGATTGATTTTTTCGATGGAAAAGGCACTTTAGAACCTACAACTATTGATACTAGAGCCGAATTTTATAAAACATTAGACTTTCCTGAATTCGATTTTAGTGATGTGAAAGGGCAGGAGTCTATAAAAAGATGTATGGAAATTGCCGCAGCGGGTGGGCATAATATTATTTTGATTGGCCCTCCGGGAGCAGGAAAAACAATGCTAGCCAAACGTTTGCCCAGTATTTTGCCGCCAATGACTTTGCGAGAAGCTTTAGAAACTACAAAAATTCATAGTGTTGCTGGAAAATTAAAAGAAGTGGGTTTGATGAATCAGCGACCGTTTCGTAGTCCGCATCATACTATTTCTAATGTTGCGTTAGTAGGAGGGGGAAGTTATCCGCAACCGGGCGAAATTTCGATGGCACACAATGGCGTTTTGTTTTTGGATGAATTGCCAGAATTTAAAAGAGATGTTCTCGAAGTGATGCGTCAACCCTTGGAAGATCGAGAAGTGACGATTTCGAGAGCCAAGTTTACGGTGACTTATCCTTCGTCTTTTATGTTGGTAGCGAGTATGAACCCGAGTCCGAGTGGTTTTTTTAATGATCCCGATTCGCCACAAACTTCTTCGCCACACGAAATGCAACGCTATTTGAGCAAAATTTCAGGACCTTTATTGGATAGAATCGACATTCATATTGAAGTCACGCCAGTTCCGTTCGAAAAATTGTCAGAAGAACAAAAAGCAGAAAGCAGCGTTGATATTCGGAAACGAGTTACTGCTGCCAGAGAAATCCAGTCGGAGCGTTTTATTCAAATGGAAAATATTCACTACAATGCCCAAATGAATACCAAACACATTCGGGAATTTTGTGCCCTTGACGATGTTTCAAAACAATTATTAAAGACTGCAATGGAACGATTGAATCTTTCTGCACGAGCTTACGACAGAATCCTGAAAGTTGCCCGAACCATCGCCGATTTAGAAGCTTCACCCAAAGTGATTTCTTCGCATATTGCCGAAGCGATTCAGTACAGGAGTTTGGATAGAGATGGGTGGTTGGGGTAGTTTTGGATTTCAGATTTTAGATTTTAGA
>DMHA01000143.1:7231-9410 GCA_003449615.1 Flavobacterium sp. | reverse complement strand
TTAGATTTCAGATTTCAGATTTATTTTAGATTTTAGATTTTAGATTTTAGATTTTAGATTTTAGATTTCAGATTTCAGATTTCAGATTTCACCACTCTCCACAATCCCGATAGATTCTGAACCGACTTTGAGGTAGTGATTTTTGGTTTTTAACTGACTTTATTTTGGAATGTATAATTTGTTTGTCAGTCACAGACTGATGAACGCATCCTCAAAGTCGGAGACTTTGCGGAGCGAATTAGTATCTAAAACTAGTCTCAGTGATTTACTTTTTGGCATATCTTTCAACTCGAACTTCTTCAACAATAGTTGCAATCTCATCTAAACTAGGCACTGAACTAGCGTTCTTTCTCATCTTTTTTAAATAAGATTGAAGTTTAGAAACAGGCTCAGTTGTTACTTTGATAAGATTCAAGTCTTGCATTTCTTTAATGAGCTGCAACGCTTTTGGATTAAGTATTTCAATTTTTAATGCTTCCATAATGTCAAAATTGTGTGAAATGTTTTTTATCTAACTAATTCATAATTAGATTTTTCAATCTTAATTAAAGCTTCTTCTGCTAAATAATCGGTTAAACCGACAGAGCCACTTGTTTGAATTAATTTATCCTTCAAATATTCGGGTAATCCGTTTAATGATTTATCATCATCAATTATTATAAAATTTTCTTGAAGATGTTTGGCATTAAACCAATGAAGTAGTTCGTCTTTTCTATTCAAATTATTTATATTCTTAGGAAGTCTAGTTATTTTATTAACATTGATATTTCTGCGCTTAAAAATAGTTTCCCATTCTTTTAAAGTATATTTATGTTTATGAGAAGTTGTCAATACAATATTGGCACTTGAATGAGAAATAATTCTTTCAAGTGACCTAACAGCGTTTGGGCTAAACTCTGGAAAACCATCTTCTAATATTGTAGGTTTTCTCCAAGAGTTAGCAGGAACCATTACTCCGTCTATGTCTAAGTATAATAGCATTTTACAAATGTATTACATTATTTTGTTAGTTCAATTATTTTTTCTATTGGCATATTGTTGAATTCGATTCTGTAACAGGAGCTTTGTTTTCAAAATATTTTTGCATCACTTGCAACATTTCGAGAGAATAGAGAAAATTTTTAGCCTTTTCAAAAGCAGATAATCAATATTTTGACCACCACAATTTATAAGCAAATTAACCATAAGAAACTAAGGTCGAAGACCTTTTATTTTATCCTCAAAATCGGAGATTTTGCGGAGCTGGGCAAAATGTTTTAATTTTTGATTATTTCCTTATAAAAAATAAACACCATTCTTTTTCCATCAGTATTGTCAAAGTTGGTTAGGAGTTCCATACTTTTTACAAAGCCCATAGCGTTTTCCTTAATGGATTCAATTATTTCGACGGTTGCGTTTGGATTATCATTCGATTTGGTCTCTGTGGTTTTAATAACCAAATCCGATGAAATGGTCGAGCCATTAAAGAAAATATTAGCCTGCGATTGTCCTTTCACTTGTGCTACCCTGTTCATCATAGCTTCATTAGAATATTTTCCTTTTTCTAAAGACAAAACCGAAATAAAATATTGGTGGTCATAATCATCAATAACTTTAACACCCTCAAAAGGAGCGGAATTATACATTCGTTTGATAAAGTTTGTCACCGATGTTTTATCATCGTTGATGCTTTGGGAAAAAGAAAAGTTAGCAATTAATATAAGCAAAATTAATACTGCTTTTTTCATAGTTGCTTTAGTTTTAATTCAAGTTCTTTTTTATAGATTATATGCATTATTTTAACATCATAAAATTTAAATTCTTCTGGATTTAATTCAAGTTCTATCAAAATCTTTTTTAAATTTTCGATTGAAGTTTGTTTTGCAACCTGTTTGATTTTTTCCTTCGTCATATCTTTTTTAATAAGTTAAACTTACTTATACTAATTAAATAACAATTAATTATAATTTTAGATTTAGAATTTTTTATTCTATTTAGGTTCTTTTTATTGAAGATAAAAATGAAATATTTAAATTATTAGAAGGGATATATTTAATATCCCAATCCTTAGTTGAACTATGATCTAATAAAAAATTTATTCTCTCTTCCATAATATTAGTCGATGGGGGATTGGTAATTATTGCAAGTGATATAAAATGTGTTATTTCTTTAGTCTCAATTTTATTAAGTTTTATTATGG
>DMHA01000143.1:4667-7178 GCA_003449615.1 Flavobacterium sp. | reverse complement strand
ATTTATTATGTCTTCTACAATACCAACTTTTCTTCCTTGGTCAGCAGTACTTGTGTAAAAATTTATATTTCGTTTATTCTTTTTTATTTCACAATCAATTGCTAAATGTTTTAACTCTAATAAAATAATATTTGGACCTTGAATAATAAAAAAATCAATGTGCTTTCTATTTTCTCCATTAATATGATGCTGAAATTTATATTGTGTAATAATTTGTTCATTTTTTAACTTACTAAACAAACCTAAAATAATTATTGAAAAATAATTTTCTACCCTTGCATTTTCATTTATTATAAGTGGAAGATAATTGTTACTTTGTTCTGTAATTTCATTTACTAACTCTTCAATTAAGATATCAATTTTTTCCATTCTTTGATGCTTTAAATTTTCCTTTTCCTCCATTATGAACTCTAATATCATTTGCAATATAGGTATGATAATCTTTAACTATAAAATTGTAAACGGTTTCTTTACCAAAATACTCCACTTTTGTTATTGGCTTTAATCCTCCATCAGTATCCACTAATGTAAGTAATTCATTTAATTTTCCTATTTCTGTGAATGAATTTTCCGAAGTTAAAACCCAGTGATTAGGCGTTGCAAAAAGTGGTTCACCGTTCCAAACACTATACTTGAATACATCTTGATTTTGATGAGAATTAATGCTTTCTACTATAGATGTGTGAAGATTTCCTTTGTCATCAAAGCAAATAACTTCATCGCCAATTTTTATGTCTTGAATATTTTTATATCCTGATGGTATTGATATTTTTGTATTTTTAAGAAAGCAACTATATTCGTCTGGGAGACTTTTTTCTACATACAAATCTCTATTTTTTAAAAATTCGAAAAACTCAATTTTTTTTATAGAGAATGAAGATATATTTTCAATATCGCTTAGGTTATAATGTTTAGTAAAACTAAATTCAGGAGATTTAAATGTGGTCATAAAAAATAATTTATCAGTTGGAGATGTCCTATTATATTCAGATGCGCGCCAGTGAGATGTTAAAAAATTTAAGGCATTAAAATAATCATTTTTATTTTGAAGATCAACAATATCTGAATAACTATGCTCAAAGTTATCTGAATAACTATCATTAACGTTAATTTCAACATTTTCAAGACGAGTAATTATTTTATTATCCCAATTTGCATCTTTTGAAATAGCTCTAAATACAGATTCCTTACACCATTCAAGTTTAATAATACGTCCATCATTTGTATAAATCCCAAATGAATTCGTGGTAATTAAAGACCCTGCTAAAAAGAAATTAAATAAATAAATCATAGAATAAGGACTCCTTAACTGATATAGTTTTCCATCAATAATAAAATGATATTCTTTTTTACCTGTTTTTTCTCTTTCTGATGCTTCAAATTTTGTTACTGCTACTTTGTCAATAGTTGAGACAAAATATTTAATAAACGCATCGTAATTAGCATTTTTCTTAGTTGAAATATTAAATTTTAATTCATAAGCATTATAGCGACTATCAAATTTTGGTTCTGAAACTGCTAAATCATAATCATAAGATTTTTGTAATAAATCTAAGGAAACAAGAAGCAGATTACCTATTGCTTTATATTCTGCTTTTTCATTTAATTCTTGCAATTTTATATTTGCAGCAAATAAACCTCCTTTAAATTCAACCACAACCCCTTTACTTTCTGCAAATGAAGTCAACTTATCAATGGATACTGTTGCATTTAAAGTCATTGCATAGCCAACATTTGGAACCTCAACTTGAGAAACAATATCAAATTTTTGAACGTTCCCGCTTGCCACAGAAACAATTTCATCTTTAATCAAATTGTCATTTAATATTTCGGTTTTTGAGGATATAAATGCCCCAAATGCTTGTTCTATTGCCGAACGTAAAGCATTTAGTTTTGCTTCCTCAAGCGTTTTTCCAGTGCCTGAAACTGTTAGTGTGACTGTTTTATCGTCTGATACAGGTTTGGGGGGTTCAGCTACTTTGCTTTCTGAATTATCTGTTTTAGTTGCAGAACTAGATTCTGATGCAATCATTGATGCTGAATTGCCATTGTCTTCTTTAGGAATTTTTAGTTTTAATTCTTCTATAAGTTTTTCTGCTCCTTCTATTGCTGTTTCTTTATTTACTAGAAATCCTTTGGATGAGTTCTTTATAAAATCTAAATAAATTTTAGCCTTAGAATATGCAGATGGAAAATCATTCAATAAGGAATAACAATTTGTATTCATTTGCAAACAATAAAACTCTTTTTCTTCGTCTAAATCTCCAAACTCTTTGTTTAATAGTTTTTCGACAATAACATTTGCTTCTGCATATTGTTTTCCGTTAAACAAATTAACTGCTTTTTTATATTCTTTATTTTGTCCAATTGAAACTATGGATGTAAATAAATGAATTAGGATAATTATTTTTTTCATATAAAGGGTGGTTTTAATTTGAAAGGTTTTAAAGAGATAAAAAATCGTAATGAATCACTACTTCATTATTTTCAATTTTTGTAAAATTATCTTGT
>DMHA01000143.1:0-4616 GCA_003449615.1 Flavobacterium sp. | reverse complement strand
GCTATTTTTGAAACAATGGGTGTATTGTCTGAATTACTAAAATCAAAATTTGGGAAGAGATTTTTGTGCGCTCTTGCCCAATCTTTAGGCGTTGTGGCACTTATTACCCCTCCGTTATTAAAAATTATAAAATGTTTTTTGTTTGTTCTTGAGTTTTCGTTTTTTGTTGTCATATTTATCTCCAATTTAGGTTGTTATAAGTTATTGTTTTCGGTTGGTTTTTAGCATACTCAACTGCAATTTCACGAGAAGCCTTGATGGTTTCTTTCTCTAAAGCCATTCTGTCATTGTATTTTTTGAGTTCCAAATCTAATTTTGCTTTTTCGTCGGCAGTAAGTTTAGTGCTAATTTGAGTTATAAATTTTTCTACTTCTTTATAGCAAGATGATTTTGGATTAATTTCTGTTAGGATATTGCTTGCCAATTCAGCTCCTTGTTTGTTTTTTTGACTTGACCAAGTCATTTTAGCTTTACTTAATTTAGCTTTGCAATCAGCATCAATTTTTTGTTGATATATTTTGGTTAAATCATCTAAACATTTAAAATAGCAATCTTTGCAAACCTCTGGAACTAGAGCCAATTTATAAATGGCTTCATCATATTTTTCTTGTTTGGCTAATGTTTCGGCATCTTTAATGATAAAATCACATTGTGTTGAATAGTAATTAATGATTTTGTTTTTTCCTTCTTCGAGAAAAGCAATAATTTCTTTGTTCTTTGGATTAATAGTTTTGAAAGCTTCTATTAAAGCTTTGTTTTCATTGGTTCCAACTCCTTTTAGACTTATTGTTGTATTGGAGAAAATGGTGTTGGTAATCGCATCACCAACAAATAGTGTTAGCTCCATATTTTGAGCAATCATTTGTGGTGGTCCAGCAACAATGTCTTTAGTTCCTATGTTTACTACTACGGTAATTATAAATCTTGGGTTTGCCATACTGCCTCCCATTCCGTTGTTTGTTGTAATTTGATTCAACTTGGTTTCTAAAGATTTTTTTGCTTCGGCAGGAATAGAATTATTCTCAGGCAAATAGGTATTCAAAATGATGCGTCCAAAGTCGTCCAAGTTTACTTGAGCATTTCCATTCAATTGAAATGCTATAAGAAAAAGTAGAATAAGTTTTAAGTTTTTCATAAATATGTTATTTTTCGCCCAAGACCAGAATAGCTTCTCCAAGTCCACGAGTCATTAGTTTTACTTCAAAATTATAAGGAGTTGCTTTTAGATATTTTTGTAATTTTTTACCAAAATCTCGAGCGTCTAAAGCTTTGTTTTTATCATCGTACAAAGGAATGCGAACTTGTTCAAAACGGATGACACTTTCAGAAGCATCTGACTTATTAAAACGTCCTTGTACCGAATTGTCATCCATCCATTTTGAGATATGGTCGGTAATTTCTTCCCCATCAATTTCAGTTTCTAAATCTTTGTCCCAGTTGTTCCATTTTTTTATGGTCAAACGAACTTCTCTGCCATTGGTAAACATATCATCAAAATGAGCTTGCAGTTGTGCTGCAAAAGCATCAATGTTAGCCAAAATGGCATTTTGTAAAAGAACTGGCACAATGTCGGTATTGTTTGGTGTGCCGTTTCCAGAAGAAGCAGCAACTCTTTTACTTGTATATGCATCAAATGCTTCCAGGACAAAAGAAACTACCTTCCCTTGGTCGGTTTTAGAGACTTTCCACCATATTTGAATAATTATATCAGCTTTGGCTCTGTTTTTCAATTTATCTAAAGGACTTTCCGATATAGAAGAACCTGAAGCTGTACTTGTAGTCATATTGTCTTCGGCAGTTCTTTGTTCTATAGCTTTAAGTTCTTGTTCTGCATCTTTGAGAGGGAAACCTTTGTCAATCATTAATGAGCCTATTTTGCTGATAACCTGACCTATTTCAGTATCTTCCTGAAATGCTTGTTTGTAATTGGGTACTTTTTGTTTAGTACCCTGATTGTCAAATTCGGTCATAAATATTCGTTGTTCACACCAGTTATCACTAGGTAAAATCATTAATGTTGGTTTTTTTGCTTGGGCATAAGAGTTCAATGAATAAGTATAGAACCCGATTATCATTATTAGTATTATAAATTTTCTCATAGTTAGAATCCTGTATTTAGTGGTTTAATGATTTTTTGTTCTTCAAGGTATTTTCGTAGTCCATCTTTATTTATCATAATGATAAAATCTTTATTCTCTTTTTTGTCGGTTTTTATATTGGAAGTGTCTAAAGAATTTCTAACAAATGTTTTCCAAATCCCATTCTCTGAAAAAAATTTGTTTTCTATTTTCTTGAATTTTTCTATGTCAGCCGTTTCTTTTAAAAGTGGTTTTTGGGTCTGACAAGTTGCAGAAGAATACCCTGAATATAAAACTGCTTTAATAGCATTTTTGCTGGCATTTTCAACATCAAGTTTTGAAGTATTCTTATAGTCTAGCACTTTTAACTTGATGTATCCTTGGTTTTCAACGCTAATACATTCAATGTTATAGAGTTCTTTTTTAGCTCCGCAGGAGACAATACTCATTATTATTAAAGTGAGAGCATAATAAAATAATTTCTTTCGCATAGTTTTGTTTTTTTTAAATTTCTTACAAATATATTAACAAAAATTTTACGATTTTAAAAATTATAATTTATTAGGCGTTTTATGTCGTTTTTAAGTTTTATGTTTGTGTTTTATTTTAAAAGTTATGCTCAAACAAACCGAAAGACTCAAAGTAATCTATGATTTTCTGAAACATACTGCTGCCGATGCCAGCACCATTTTAGAACATCTCAAACAAAAAGAAGCTGAAATTAGTCTTCGCCAATTGCAACGCGATTTGGTAGAAGTGGAGAAAGTTTTTTTGCAACCCAATGAACAACTTGTTGCTACAGTGGTTGGTTATCGAAAAAAGATTTGGAAGATAAGTGCTGTTGATGGCAAAAAAGAGCTTACGCAAGAATCAATCAATTTGTTGTATTTGTCGTTATTGACCAGTCCAAACCTATTGAAAGAACAAAAGAAATTGCATTTCGATTTGTTTCAAGAGGTGTTGGAAACTACTTTGCAACAAAGCAATAAGGCGATTCTAAATGAGGATAAACAACAGTTGATAAACACTCATTTTTATGAAATTACCAAAGATGTTATTTTCAACCAAAACATCGATGACATTATTTGGGCAATAATCCATAAAAAACACATTCAAATTACCGAATTGATTGATGACTACACAGTGGACAATTACGTTTTTAAAACCGATAAAATAGATTTTGCTCCTGTTTTCATTGTTTATCACCGAGGCACTTTTTTGGTTTCTGGAGTTGAAAATCATCAAAAAGAAGTCGTTATTTATGAAATTGGGCAATTAAAAAAGATTCAAATTCTGGACAAAGGTTACAATTATGAGGTGCTTTCAAAGAAGATAAAAATAGAAATGGCCAATCGTTTTGGAATCACAAAGAACATAAATAATGAAGTTTATAACATTAAAATTGAATTCACCTCTGTAACAGGAGCTTTGGTTTCAAAATATTTTTGGCATCACTCCCAACATTTCGAGAAAAAGAATGGCAATCAGATTATGACAATGCGCTGTGGCATTAATCGGGAATTATTGGGCTGGATTTTCCAATGGATGTACAACATTCGCATTATCGAACCGACTGTTTTACTGGAGTATTACGATAAAACCCTAGACGAAATGCTTGCCAATAGGAAGAAAACAAAGGCTTTGGTTTACAGAAATATTTTTGAACCGAAATAAAACTTTAAACAAAAAACCTACTGATTATACCCAAATCTTTTCAACATATTGGCATTACTTCTCCAATTTTTATTCACTTTCACAACCAATTCAATATGGATTTGTTTTCCGAAAATATCTTTATCTATTTGCTTTAAGATTCCTCAACTCCAGTAAATCATTCGTATTTAACACTTTATTGAAAGTAATTTCTTTTAATCCATTATAAAGAACTTTATCTCCTGTCCACAAAGTAGCTTTCAAAAACCGTGTCAAAGCAACGAAATCCGTGTCGTCAATATCGATGTTTTTTGTGATTTTTTCTGAAGATAACCAAATTTCAACTGGAATAATTTCTTCGTTGATGAATTTAATTTTGGTTAGGATTTGTGCATAAGAGACTTCTAATTGGTCTTCTGATAATTTTGAGATTTTCTTTAATTTGCCCCAATGCTTCTGAATTTCATATCGCATATAACTGCAACTATAAAATTCAAAATGTTTGCTGGAATTAAAAATTAAATCACCGATTGTTCCATCAGAATTTAGAAGTGCGCTAAAAATAATATTGGTGTCAACGACAATTTTCATTTAACCAATCGGTTTCTGTTTTCTGCCCACCACCCTTTTTTAACTTCTTGGGATAAAGCATCAACATCAGATTGTTTGGCTTTCGATTTGGAAGTCGCTTCTTTGTAGGTCAAATAGTCCACCAAACTTTGAAGTCCAGTAGTGTCAACAAAAGACGGAAGTCTAATTATAATTTCTTTATTTGTTCTTTCGATAAGCATTTTTACAACTATTTATTACCAAAGTTAATCATTATTTTTAGAAACAGTTTATTTTTTTAACTTTAAACCTGAAACTTTAAACAAAAAACCTACT
>DMHA01000035.1 GCA_003449615.1 Flavobacterium sp. | reverse complement strand
AAGAGTTTAAGAGTTTAAAGTTTTAGCCAAGAAATGCTCGATGTAATTTAGTTCTTAATTTTTATATTCTCGAGTAACTTTATCCACACCATCTATTTGTTTGATATTATCCATTAATTTTTTTAAAATAAAGTTGTTTTGAACAATTACGGCTATTTGTCCGTTAAAAATTCCAGCATCGCCACTCAAAGAAATACTTTGAATATTGACATTCATATTGTCCGAAATTACTTTGGTCAATTTGTTGGTAAGACCAATGGTGTCCATTCCAGTAATGTGTAAAATAGCCTTGAATTCTTGTTGCGAAGAGTCAATCCATTTGGCTTGCATAATGCGATAAGCATAATTCGATTGCAGACTTATTGAATTGGGACAATCTCTTTTATGCACTTTAATTCCTTCGTTAATAGTGATAAAACCAAATACTTCGTCGCCAGGAATGGGATTGCAGCAAGTAGATAATTTATAGTCCAATTTGTCTTGGTCGGGTCCAAAAACCAACAAATCATAATTGCTGTACAACACTTGTTTGTGAATATCTTCACTGACCGTGCTGGCTGAACGTTTGATTTTGTTTTTGAAAAAATTAATAAAAGTGTTGCTTTTCTGAGAGGCGTAATCCTTTAATTGTTGGTTTTCAATGGCGCCAACACCCACACGATAAAACAAATCTAAACTTGTTTTTAATTTGAAAAAATTGACTAATTCATTGACAACAGACTCGCTCAAAGTAATTTTTAAGTGTTTCAATTTTCTATTGAGTATTTCTTTTCCTTCCTCTGCAATTTTTTTCGTGTTTTCGTTGAGGACATTTTTAATTTTATTTTTCGCTCTCGAAGTGGTTACATAATCCAACCAGTTGATGGTTGGTTTTTGGTATTGTGAGGTTATAACTTCAATTTGATCGCCACTTTTTAATTCGTGATTCAAAGGCACTAATTTGCCGTTGACGCGAGTCCCTCGAGTGCGAATTCCCACTTCGGAGTGAATGCTAAAGGCAAAATCAAGCGATGTCGCACCTTTGGGCAATGATTTTATTTCTCCTTTTGGGGTAAAGACAAAGATTTCTTTGGAATATAAATTCATTTTAAAATCTTCAACAAAATCAACCGCATTGGTTTCAGGATTTTCCAGAGCTTCTTTAAGCAGATTGAGCCAAATGTCTAAACCACTTTCTTCGGAACTGCCTTGTTTGTATTTGTAATGTGCTGCATATCCTTTTTCGGCAATTTCGTCCATTCTTTCGCTTCGAATCTGAACTTCGACCCAACGCCCTTTTGGTCCCATTACCGTAATGTGCAGGGCCTCGTAACCCGTAGTTTTTGGCGAAGATATCCAATCTCTCAGTCTGCTGGGGCTTGGTCTGTAATGATCTGTAACGATAGAATATATTTTCCAAGCCAAGAATTTTTCTTCGTTAGTGGGAGATTTGTAAACAATTCTCAAAGCAAATTTGTCATAAACTTCATCAAAACCTACTCCTTGAACTTTCATTTTTCTGTAAATAGAATAGATAGATTTGGGTCTTCCTTTGATAATATAATCCAGTTTTTCTTCGTCTAATGCTTTTTTTAGAATGTCTGAAATGTCTTTGATGTAGGCGTCTTGCTCCTCTTTGGTTTCCTTTATTTTGCTTACAATGTCGTTATAAATAACAGGTTCGGTATATTTTAATCCTAAATCTTCGAGTTTGTTTTTGATTTTATAAAGCCCTAAACGATGGGCTAATGGCGCGTAAATGTATAAAGTTTCGGAAGCAATTTTTATCTGTTTATGGTCTTCCATATTGTCTAAAGTTTGCATATTATGCAATCTATCGGCAATTTTGATTAGAATTACTCGCACATCATCATTGAGTGTGAACAGCATTTTCCGAAAGTTTTCGGCCTGCATCGATACATTCATTTCTTTTTGAACAATCGAGATTTTGGTCAATCCTTCCACCAGTTGGGCTACTTTTGAGCCGAACATTTTTTCGATATCTTCAATTGTAATAGGAGTATCTTCGACCACATCGTGCAATAAGGAAGCCGCAATGGCAGTGGCTCCCAAACCTATTTCCGAAGCCACAATTTTGGCCACAGCAATGGGATGGAAAAAGTAAGCTTCTCCAGATTTTCGACGCTGATCCTTGTGCGCATCCATAGCAACGTCAAATGCTTTGCGAATGAGTTTTTTGTCTTCGGGTGATAAAGTTTGGTAACTTATTCGGAGTAACTCCTTGTATTCGTGAGCAATGGCTTTGTTTTCTTTTTCAAAATCTATTTCTAACATAACAGAATTGTTGATTTTTTAAAAATAGGTATAACAAATGAGATATGCAAACGGGGGGTGAATTTAAATTCCGAAAGATCTATTCCCTAACCCTAACAAAATCCAAATCTTGAAAATCATAACTAAAGTCGGTTAAATCTGAAATGGGTTTCATTTTTAGAGCATCAGATTTTCCTGTTTCATCCATTTCAAAGAACAAAAAAGCATCGGCATTAAAACTGTGATTGTCCCATTTTACAACCAAAGTATTGTCTTTGTAAAAGAAAATTTCGCCAACCAATTGAGACGAACGAACGGATTTAAAAAACAATTTTCCTTTTTCTTCAAGAATTGCTACTTGTCCAAACCAGTTGTCAACAAAATAACCTTCGTATTTTTTTAAATCAATTTTCAGTTTGTCGTTTATATTTTTGGCAACAGTTGCCCATACTTCAGCGGTGGTTTTATCGGCTTCGGCGATGTTGTCTTTTTCTCGTTTGCTGTACATTTCTACATAATTGGTATAAGGAATATCGAGATAACTGTCTTTAATGGTGTTGGTAATGGCCGAAAAAGCTGCTCCAGATTGCTGATTGGTCAACACTACAATTCCTAAATTTAGCTCTGGAAATAAAGTGGTTTGAGTAACAATTCCTTCGAGTCCACCGGTGTGAGATACTTGTTTGTAGCCTTTGACATCACTGAGAAACCAACCCAATCCGTAGCCGCTAAAGTGCGTGTTATAAGGCGGTTTTGTATTGGCAGGAATTATGGTTTGCAGGCCCCACATTTCGTCTTGTTCTTTTTTAGAAAACAATTGAAGTTGTTTCTCCGAGCCATATTTTCCGTTTTGCAATTGCAGAATCATCCATTTGCTCAAATCGTTTACACACGAATAAATTCCAGCTGCACCATCGAAAGTTTGATTTTTATAACGCGAAATTATTTTTAGTTTTCCATCCGTTGGAACGTGAGGGGCAATGATATTGGAGCTGTCTTTCAATCGTACAAAAGAGGCCGCACTATGATTCATTTCCAATGGTTTCAGAATGTGTTCTTCGATGAAATCACACCAAGATTTTCCACTTACTTTCGCAATGACTTCGCCAGCCACGATAAACAATAAATTGTTATAATCGAATTTGGATCGAAAAGACGAAACGGGTTTCAGATACTGTAAATTCTGGATTATATCCTTCGGTGTAAAATCGGTTCCGTCTGGCCAAACCATCAAATCGCCTGCACCAAGACCCAATCCGCAACGGTGGGTAACCAAATCACGAATGGTAAATTCGTTGGTAACAAAATCATTATACATTTTGAATTCAGGAATGTATTGAATCACTTTATCGTCCCAGTTGATTTTTTTTTCATCGACCAACATCGCCAAAGCCGCAGTAGTAAAAGCTTTGCTGTTGGACGCAATGCCAAACAAAGTATTAGCATCCACTTTCTCTTTGGTACGGATGGATTTCACTCCATACCCTTTGGAAAGCACCACTTTTCCATCTTTGACAATCGCCACGGCAATTCCAGGAACATCAAAACTTTTCAGTGTGTTTTCTACTAATTCGTCCACTTGTTTTTCGCTGATTTGTGCGAATGAGTTACAACTAATAAGCAGTAACAATAAGGCAATTTTTCTCATATTTTTTTTAATTTAAGTTTCTACATTCTGCAACCTGAAATCTGCAATCTGCGCCCGAAGCTTCGGGACTGCAACCTGCAATCTGCAACCT
>DMHA01000226.1:6249-16393 GCA_003449615.1 Flavobacterium sp. | reverse complement strand
TAATATTTGGGAATTTTTTTCCTACTAATGACATTTTTTTATTTTTTAAAGTTAATATTTTATTTTACTGATGCAAAGATAATTCAAAAGGAAATTTTTGTAGTTGAATAGTAATTATATATTTTTATGTAATTATAGTTAATAATTATAACTATTTAATTTCGTATAGTATTTACTTATTTAAGCCATTAATAACAACAGGTAAACTTCCCCTGCATCTCGAATTTCGAAGCAATTGACGTGCAGCGCTTTCTTGAAATTCTCGAAAATCTTGATATACGTGGATAATTCCCAAGGTAGATTTTAAATTTGGAATTACTTGCAAAGCATAAGGATTTCCAAAAACGTATAAGACACATTTCTTAGTAGAAAATAATTCTGCTAAAAAATTCAATACAGAATCTTCTATATCAAAATTATTCCACGGTTTTGCTTTTGGTACAAAGAGTGAAATTAGGATGGTATCAAAATTACTTAATTTTTCTTTCATTTGTACAATTGCATCTTCATCTCCATTTTCGAGAGCAAATATTAGCGAAGGAAGAACGATATTTAATGATTTGAAAAAGATATTGTCTGTATTTTTAAACAAACTTAATTTGGCTAATTTGTCATTATTTTTTGCTTCAAATAAATATAAACTATTGTTGTTGTCTTTAATTTTGGTGGTACTTTTATCTGCAATTAGACGGTTTAAAATAGAAGTTGCCTCGAAATCAAACTCGCCTTCGGGGGCAAAATTTCCTTCTAAAATCCCAGCTTTTTGTTTGTATTTCATCAACCGATTGAAACTCTCTTCCACTCTTTCTGCTGAAGCATTTTTGAGAATTTCCTGAATCCCTTCGGCTACATTTTCGGCAAAACACAATATGTCATTTCCAGCATTGAAAGCTTCCCATTCGAGTTGTCCTTTTTTGTCATATAATTTTGAAACACTATGCATATTCAAAGCATCGGAAATAACCAAGCCATCAAAGCCCAATTGTTTTCGCAAAAGGTTTTCTATTACATTTTTTGATAAGGTGGCCGAAGTATTTTTTCCATCATTCAAAGCGGGAACGGCAAGATGTCCAATCATAATCGAATCGACATTGTTTTGGATACCTTTGATGAAAGGAACCAATTCGTTTTGCATCAATTCTTCCAAAGTTTCTTCGAGAATGGGCAATCCCAAATGCGAATCGACACTGGTGTTTCCGTGTCCAGGAAAATGTTTCAAACAGCCCAAAATGCCTACTTCTGTGAGACCTTTTAGATATTCAAGGGCAAAATTAGAAACTCTTACTTTGTCTTGTCCAAAGGAACGGTAACCAATTACGGGATTATTTGAGTTGCTATTAATGTCTGCCAAAGGGGCCAAATTGTAGTGAATTCCCGCTGCTTTCAAATCTAAACCTGTTCGTTTTCCAACTTCAAAAGCCAAATATTCGTATCGTTCTGGCAAAGCACCAAGTGAAATAGCATAAGGATATTGAGGTGTGTTTTCGACCCGCATTGCCAATCCCCATTCGGCGTCAATGCTCATCAATAGTGGTGTAGTGGCACATTTTTGGAAACGAGTAATGAGTTCTTTTAATCGTTCAAAACTGTTATCGTTGTGTTCAATTGCACTCTTAGATTCATAGTTGGTCGCTGCACTGGCTCGGCTATGAAAAAATGTCAAACCACCAATGTTATGGTCCTTAATTAAACGTTCTATTTCTTGAATATTTTCTTCGATGTCGTTGATAAAAACAGCTGGAAAAAAGAATTGTCCAATTTTTTGTTCTAATGTCATTGATTTAGAAATTTAAGCTTTGATGGTATTAAAATAAAAAATCTTTTTTCAAAAATCGAAGCACCATCAGAGTACTATTTTTGTAGGTTTAAAATTAGCACTATTTTTTAAATTTCTGTTTTATAATTAACATTAATTGCATCCAGCTAATAAAAAGTTAGTAAAACCCTCAACTGTGAGGGTATTACCAAATTTTTATTGGATTTTAATCCTTCACTCCTAGTTTGGTCAAAATATCGTCCATCAAACACCATTTGGTAATGGAAGATTGTAACAAATTTGCTCCGACAAAAGCCGTAAACCACAACCAATTTTGGTTGACATAAATTGCCAAAAGCAGGCTAATTAGGATAAAAGTTCCTGCAATGGCTCTAACGATTCTGTTTTTCATGTTTTTTATATTTTAGATTAATTGATTTAGCTACTGCATCTTTCGATGTTCAGCACTGCAACGTGAATGTTCGATTTTGAAACTTGTTCGGTATTAAATGCTGCAACCATATCAAAAAGCCCATCTACTTTATCTTCTTTGACAAAGGCATAGAATAAAACCGATTCTGTTTCTTGCATATTGGTAGCAAACCAATTGGCTTCTAAAGCATCTTCTGAGTTGTCCTTAAATCCTTTTACATCTTTGTATGAAAAGGATTTTACTTGAACTTTTTTAAGAATTTGTTTGATGTCTTTTTCAAATTCTCTGACTGCGGTTATTAGTAATAGTTTCATATTTTTTTGTTTAAAGGTTTAAGTTTGTTTAAAGTTGTTTGCACTGCTACTGAACAATGAAAAACTGATCACTGAATACTAATTTTTCTCCCATTTTTTTCTTTCCGTGATGTAATAGATAATTGGCACGACCAACAACGTCAAAACCGTAGAAACTGCCGCTCCAAACACCAATGAAATAGCCAATCCTTGAAAAATTGGATCAAACAAAATGATGGAAGCTCCAATAACCACCGCTCCTGTCGTCAATAAAATCGGTGTGGTTCTAACTGCTCCTGCTTCGATAATGGCTTGTTTCAAAGGAACGCCTTCGTTGAGTCGGATTTCGATAAAGTCGATTAGCAAAACCGAATTTCGCACCATAACTCCTGCCAAAGCAATCATTCCGATGAAAGAAGTCGCCGTAAAATAAGCGCTCAACAACCAGTGTCCAAACACAATCCCGATTAACGAAAGCGGAATCGCCATCATCATTACCATAGGCGTTTTAAAGTTTTGAAACCAACCCACAATCAGCATATAAATAATAACGATTACAACCAAAAATGCTACTCCCAAATCACGGAAAACTTCTAATGTAATTTGCCATTCGCCATCCCATTTTACCGTAAAATCGCTTTCGTCCGTAGGCTGTTCCATATATAATTCGTTGACTTTGTACCCTTTCGGAACATTCATTTTGGTTAGTTTCTCGTTCATTCCCAAAATGGCATACACGGGACTTTCCAGAGCTCCAGCCATATCGGCGGTTACATAAACCACGCGCTTTTGGTCTTTTCTGAAAATGGTTTTTTGTAAAGTATCTTGAACCACTTTCACCAAGTCACTCACTGGAATCATATTGCCTTGACTGCCTTTGATTTTCAAGCTTTGAATGTCTTGCAAACTCGTTTTATCTTTGTCGTCCAGCGATAGTACGATTCCAACATTGTCATTGGAGTTTTCGTCATACAAATTCGAAATGGGATATTCTTTCAACAAATAGGTCAAATTTCCGACCACTTGTTGTGGTGCAATTCCGTTGAGCATTGCTTTTTCTTTATCGACTTCTAGTTTGTATTCCGTTTGATTGTCCTCTACCATCCAATCGATATCGACAATATCCGTAGTGTTTTCCAAAATCGTTTTTACCTGATTAGCTACTTTGATTTGTTCCTTGTAATCTGGTCCATAAATTTCGGCAACCAAAGTGGATAAAACCGGTGGTCCTGGCGGAACTTCTATGATTTTCACATTCGCTCCATATTTTTTGGCAATCTTCTGAATATCAGGACGCATTAATTTTGCTATGTCGTGACTTTGCAAAGCACGGTCTTCTTTGTGCAACAAATTCACCTGAATATCCGCCATATTACTGCCACCACGCATATCGTAATGACGCACCAATCCGTTAAAAGTTATCGGTGCAGATGTACCAATGTAATTTTGGTAATTCACCACTTCGGGTTTGGTCGAAAGATATTGCGCAATTTCTTTGGTCACGGCTGTAGTGCGTTCCAATGTGGTTCCTTCGGGCATATCAATCACGACTTGGAATTCGTTTTTGTTGTCAAAAGGCAACATTTTCACGACTACCGATTTGGTAAAAAACATCAACACTGAACCAAACAATAAGACCACGGTCACAGCCAATAGGATTCTTCTTTTCGAATTGCTTTCCAATAATGGACGTTCCAATTTGTTATAGACTTTGTAAATCCAACTGGTTTCCATTCCTTCTTCGTGTTTGTGCTCTTGTTCCTCTTTTTCTTGCAATAAATGATACCCCAAATAAGGCGTGACGGTCAAAGCCACGAACAAAGACAACAACATCGCAATCGAAGCACCAATTGGCATCGGACTCATATATGGCCCCATCATTCCCGACACAAAAGCCATAGGCAGGATAGCCGCAATAACTGTAAACGTTGCCAAAATCGTTGGATTTCCTACTTCATTTATCGCATAAATAGCCGCTTGTTTGAAAGGCAGTCGCTTCATCTTGAAATGCCTATGCATATTTTCGGCAATGATAATACTGTCATCGACGACGATTCCCACCACGAATACTAGGGCAAAAAGAGTAATTCGATTTAGGGTATAACCCAATAAATAATAGGCAAACAAGGTTAACGCAAATGTCAACGGAACGGAGAAAAATACCACCAATCCGCCTCTCCACCCCATTGCCAAAATCACCAAAATGGTAACTGCGATAATTGCAATTCCTAAATGTAGCAACAATTCGCCCACTTTGTGTGAAGCGGTTTCGCCATAATTTCGAGTCACTTCAACGTGAACATCATCTGGAATTAAATTTTTCTTTAAATGCTCGACTTTATCAATAATTTTATCCGAAATTTTCATTGCATCCGCCCCTTTCACTTTCCCGATAGAAATCGTTACGGCTGGATATTCAGACTTTGCAGTTTTGAATTTTTCATTGGTTTTGCCATATCCAAAAGACACATAACTTCTAGCTGTGGATGGTCCATCTTGAACCCTTGCCACTTGTTTTAAATATACTGGCATATTTTTGTTGACACCAACAACCAAGTTTTCCACATCTTCGACATTCGATAAAAATTGTCCTGTCGTAACCAAATATTCTTGATCATTTTGCACAAAACTACCCGATTGCGAACTGCCATTATTGGCTTGAATCATACCCATAATCCCCAAAGCATCCACACCGTTTTCGGCCATTTTATCCTTGTCCAAAATCACTTTCAGTTCGCGATTGCTACCCCCAATTTCTTTGGTAATTGCTACATCTTTGACCTTCTCAATTTCCGAAGTAACTTCTTCGGCTATTTGACGCAACTGAAAATCGTCTTGGGTTTCGCTCCAAAGTGTCAATCCCAGCATTGGCACATCGTCAATCGAACGGGTTTTTACCATTGGTTTGTACACGCCTTTCGGAAACATATCTTCGTGTTTTGCCAATTCGTCATACAATTTCACGTACGAACGCTCCACGTCTTGACCCACATAAAATTGGACAATCAACATCGCCTGACCGTTCATCGCCATCGTGTGTACGTGTTCCACGCCTTTGATGTTGGAAATAATTTTTTCCAATGGTTTCGCCACTCGGTTCTCCACTTCTGTTGGACTTGCACCTGGATAACCCACCATTACGTCGGCCATCGGAACATTAATTTGTGGTTCTTCTTCCCTTGGAATCAGAAACGAACTATACACGCCAATAATCATCAAAGCCACCATCAACAAAATGGTCAATTTCGAATTGATGAAAAAATGGGCTATTTTACCTGAAATACCTTCTTGCATTTTATTTTTTGTTTAAGGTTTAATTGTTTAAAAGTTTAATGTTGTTCCCTAAAACGGAGTACTATTTCATCATTATTTGAACACTATTTTTAGTAATGAACTCTACACGTCAGTTCGAGTGTTTTATTAAAAATGCGATAGCTTTTTTTAATAAAATGTATCGAGAACCCTTTTTTTGTGTGCTTCTCGATACTCCCGAAAGCTTTCGGGATTGAATAGTAAAGCTGTCGCATTACTATTCAAAATCACTCGAAGAGACGGAGCGATAATTACTGAATACTAACCAAAGCTCCGTTATACAACTTCCCTTCAGCCGAAACAATATATTGCTCATTAGCCGATAATCCAGATAACACTTCCACTTGAGTGCCAAAGTTTTTACCAACTCTCAACCATCTCAAAATGGCAACATTTCCTGTTCCAATGGTATAAATTCCGGTCAATTGTCCTTGTTTGACTAAAGCGGTTTCAGGAACTAAAACCCTGTCAGTTTGAACTTCTTGTGTTTTGTTTTCGATTGGAAACTGGACATTGACAAACATTCCTGATAAAACAGACGAATCCGTTTTGTCTAAATTGATTTTTACTAAATATTGTCCACCCGTGTTCGTTGCTGATGAACTCACTTCGCTCACTTTTCCGTTTAGTGTTGTGTTGGACGATTTTACCAAAACTTTCACGGTCATTCCTTTTTTGATGCTCGAAATATCATTTTCAGAAATCATTGCGGTTACTTGCAATCTCGTTGCGCCTTCTACGCTTACTAACGGCATTCCTGGGTTTGCCATATCGCCTTCTTTCACGAAAGTATTGGTCACCGCTCCAGAAAATGGAGCCGTTATATTCGAATACGAAAACTGGGAAATCACTTCGTTTCGCATTTGTTTGGCTCCTTCCAATCCGGCTTTCGCCATTTCGTAACGTGCTGTCATATCGTCCAATTCTTTTTGGGAGGCCGATTGTTGTTTGAATAAATTCACAAAACGATCGTAGTCTTTTTTGGCATTGTTGTAACCTGCTGTAGCTTGCAAAATACTCGCATCGACTTGGGCTTTTTTGGCTTGTAAATCGGTGTTGTTGATGCTGACCAACAATTGCCCCACTCCTACTTTTTGTCCTACTTTCACGTGAATTTTAGTCACATAACCCATCATTCGGGTACTCAAATTAGCCGAGTTTTCGGCCTCAATTTTTCCACTTGCCGTAACAAACGGACTGTTGTTGTTTTCAGAAACGCCGCTTACTTTTACAGCAATGGCTGGTTCTTTGGCGATTTGTTCTTTCTTGTCTCCTCCGCAAGAAGTCAATAAAACTGCGGAAATGGAAAGGATGGCTATTATTTTTTTACTCATTTTCATATTTTAGTGTCTTAATTGTTAAATTCTAAATCGTTTTTTTTAACCACATAGAAACATAGATTTATATAATTTTTAAAAGGCGTTTCACTTTATTAAAGTAAATCATAGCTATGTGAAGATTTCTTTTTTCTATTTGGTTTAAATTTTATTCTTTGCTATTTTATCTTAATACTTAATACTCTCGTCTTAATACTTAACTCGTCTTAATACTTAATACTCCAGTCTTAATACTCTTTACTTTGTCAAAAACTGTAAATATTCCTGTGTAAAATCATACTCGAAAACTGCTTGCAACAATTGTAATTCTTTCTGGAACATAAGGGTTTCTGTTTGCAATAAATCGGTGGTTTTTTCTAATCCTTGAGCGAAACGATTGCTTCTAATTCTATAAGCCTCTTGCGATTGTTCTAAGGCTAATTTTTCTAGATTCACTTTGTTTTCGGCATCTTTCAACTGACGATTCGTTTTGTTGAGTTCCAATTGACTTTGCGATTTATACTGTTGATTTTCCACAACCGCTTTTTGATATTCGGCTTTGGCTTTTTCCATTTTTCCAATAGATTTGTAACCGTCAAAAACCTTCCAAGACAATTGTGCTCCTACAAAATACCCTTGGGCATTGGTTCCAAAAAGGGTGTCGTCGTACAATTCATAACTTCCAAAAGCATTCAAAGTAGGCAGGAAATTCATCTTACTCGATTGATACATTTTAGCGTAAGCTTCCGAAGATTTATCCATTGCCAGAATATCTTTTCGGTTTCCCGAAAGTGTTGTGTTGTTGTTTGAAATTATAATGGTATTATCTAACTCTTCCAATGGTTTATAAACTTTATTTGTATTGTCTTCATTCAAAAGAAAAGCCAAATAATCGGAGGCGTTTTGCACATTACTTTTGGCGTATTGCAATTGGTTTTTGATTTCGTTGACACGAACTTGCACCGACAAAACATCCGTTTTTTGAAGGATTCCTTGCTTGAAATAATTTTCTATTAATTTCAAATTGGCATCGGCTGTGGCATTTGCTTTTTCTAAAACTTTTACAGCTTTGTAAGCCAATTGCAATTGCATAAAAGATTTGTTGACTTCCAAAGCCAAGTATTCTCCCATGCGTTCGGTTTGCAATTGAAAAGCTTCCATTTTAGACTTGGCGGCTTGTCGTCCGTACAATCCATCAAGGTTAATAAGCGGTTGCAAAACCTCAATTTTGGTGGCGTAGTTTTGGGTTACCGCTGGATCATTCAACAAAGCAGGATTAAAATCCGAAGCTGTTAAAACCTCCTGATTCAATTTCGAACCAAAAGCCATCAAGGGATTGGTGGTGGAAATCGCGGTGTGCGAAGCAGTAATACTCGGCAAAAACAAAGCATTGGATTGTCGATAATCGGCTTGTGCTGATTTGTAGGCTTGATTCGCAATCTGGAGTTGCAGGTTTTTGTCGTTGGCTTTTTGTCCAATCTCTTTTTTGGAAATGGTCAAAGTATCTTGCCCAAAACTTAAAGTTGAAATGGAAAGCATTCCAATGAATACTATTAAATTGATTTTCCTCATACTAATTGTTCTTGATTATGGGGCAAAGATATAGTGGCAAGTTTTTTAGTTCAGTAACAACTGTTACATTGATGGAAAAAATTCTATTTGTGGAAATAAAAAATCTTTTCAACTATTTTTTTGTATAAACAGTTTATAGTATATCTATCTCTGTTTAATTCAATTTAAAATTCATTTCCATAAGAATTATTTCTTAAATTTGTAAAAATAATAAAGATGGAAACAGCAATTTTACAACGAATTACAATAAAACCAGATGTTTGCAATGGCAAACCAACGGTAAGAGGAATGAGAATTACTGTAGAAACCATTTTACAGTTTTTATCTGCAGGAGATACTATAGAAGCTAAATTAGAAGTTTATCCTTTTCTTGAAAAAGAAGACATCCAAGCCTGTATTGCTTTTGCTCTAAAAAATCTTTCGTCTTATAAAAATGACATTCAAATTGCCAGTTAACTATGATTTTTTCATTTTTAGTAGATGTAAATTTGCCGAAATATTTCAGTTTTTTTAATGAAAAAATGATTAAGTACTCAGCCTATATTTAAGACATCAAGACTTTAAAATACAGAGATACTCTTATTGATGCATTCGTTAAAACATTTAAAATGACCTTCATAAAAACCACCGAACAATCTTCAAAATACGAACATTTAGAAAAAATGTCGGTTCAAGAATTGTTATTCAACATCAATCAGGAAGACAAAACGGTGCCTTTTGCTGTCGAAAAAGCTTTGCCTCAAATTGAAGTTTTGGTTGCTGAAATTGTTGCCAAAATGAAACTCGGCGGACGATTGTTCTACATTGGCGCAGGAACATCTGGGCGCTTGGGCGTTGTGGATGCTTCGGAATGTCCGCCAACTTTTGGTGTGTCTTTCGATTTGGTCAACGGAATCATTGCTGGTGGCGACAAAGCCATTCGACGTGCCGTAGAAAATGCCGAAGACGATGCAAACCAAGCTTGGTTGGACTTGCAAAATCAAAACATCAACCAGAATGATGTCGTTATCGGAATTGCTGCTTCGGGAACAACGCCATATGTAATTGGAGGATTGCAAGCCTGCAACGAAAATAATATCATCACGGGAAGTATTTCGTGTAACGCAGGAAGTCCGCTTTCGCAAACGGCAAAATTCCCGATTGAAGTGATTGTAGGTCCTGAATTTGTTACAGGAAGTTCGAGAATGAAAGCCGGAACCGCACAAAAATTGGTCTTGAATATGATTTCGACAGCCACGATGATTCAACTCGGGAAAGTGAAAGGCAACAAAATGGTCGATATGCAATTGAGCAACAACAAACTCGTGGATCGCGGAGTGAAAATGATTATGGGAGAAATTCCTGTTTCTTATGAAAAAGCGTCTGAATTATTGGCTAAATATGGAAGTGTGAGGAAAGCAGTGAGCAGTTTTCAGTCGCAGTGAGCAGGTTGCAGGTTACAGGTTGCAGATTGCAGGTTGCA
>DMHA01000226.1:0-6192 GCA_003449615.1 Flavobacterium sp. | reverse complement strand
TTGCAGGTTGCAGGTTGCAGGTTGCAAATTGCTGGTTGCAGGTTGCAAATTGCTGGTTGCAGATTGCAAATTGCTGGTTGCAGATTGCAGAAGGCAGTCCTGAAGCTTCGGGAGCAGTTAGCCGATTTTTCTAGTATGTCACAAACTTTAAACCTTAAACTTTAAACAAAATTCTATGTCAATAAATAAAGAACTTTTATCCAAATCCATAAAATATTTAGCTTGGGCTTTGCCTCTGCTTTTTATTGGTCCCTCCTTAATTTACAATGCATTGATGAACAAGCAAAATCTGTGGCATTATTTGGTTTTAGGAATTGGAATTGCGGCTTGTATTGGTGCGGTTTATTTGATGTTTTTGGGATTGAAAACAATGATGCGAAGTTTATTTAATGATTAATTTTATACATTTACTAAAAATTTAGCATTATGGATATTCAAGCCGAAATAAATTGGATACATCAAGAAGTTGACAAAGTAAAAGACCCTAGTTTTGTTGAAAAATTAAAACGTCTATTCATTTCCATAAATTCATCTTCAGAAACTTCAGATATTGATTATAATATTGATATTGAAAAAGCATTAGAAAGTATTAAGAATGGTCATTTTTACTCTGAAAATGAAGCTATAGAAATATCAAAAAAATGGGGAAGGAAATAAATTGGTCTTCTGATGCTTTAAATCAACTAGAAGATATTCATTTTTATATTCTTTTTGAAAGTAAATCAATTCAGATTGCAGATAAAGTAATTGATAAAATTTTTGATAGCACTAAAATCCTTAAAACCAATCCAGAAATTTACAAACCGGACTCAAAAAAGAAAAACAATGACGGAAGTTTTAGAGCTTACTTCATCTATGATTATATGATTTCTTACCAAATTACTGCGTATTACATCCACATTCTTAGAGTTAGACACTCCGCAAGGAAACCAAAAAAATTCTAATGGAAAACCTTTTAAACACATATAAAACCTTCGAAAAAGTCTCATTAATTGATAAAATAGTCAATAATCGGGAATTTGAAGATTGCATTTTCAGGAACTGTGATTTCTCGAACAGTAATTTCTGCAACAACACTTTTATGGATTGCGAATTTATCGATTGCAATTTGTCGATGGCACAATTAACTGGAACGAGTTTGAAAACGGTGCATTTCAAAGATTGTAAATTGCTTGGAATTCAATTCCATTTGTGCAACGATTTCTTATTTAGCGTAAGTTTTCAGGATTGTGTTTTGGATTATTCGTCTTTTGCCAACAAGAAAATGCCGAAAACAGTATTCAATACTTGCTCAATGAAAGAGGTTTCCTTTATTGGAACGAATCTCACGAATTCTAGTTTTGAAAATTGTAATTTGGATAACGCTATTTTCAATGACACCCAATTGGCAGGAGCCGATTTTAGAACAGCTTTTAATTATAAAATTGACCCCGAATTTAATCCAATGAAAAAAGCGAAATTTTCGACCCACGGCATTGTGGGACTTTTGGATAAATATGATATTAAAATTGAGTAAATCCTTATCCCCAGCCCAGTCATTGCGAAGAATGAAGCAATCTATAGGAGAAGGGAGCAGAAAAAAAATAAGTATGAAAAAAATAATCTATCTATTCCCACTACTGCTACTAATGTCCTGCTACAATGTGGAACGCAACTGCAAAGATTTTAAAACCGGGAAATTCAAATTTGAATATGAAGTCGATGGTGTCAAAAAAACTACGGTTTTTGAACGCAAAGACAGCATCGAAATTGAAACTTTTGAAGGCAAAACCGACACTTCGAGAATTCGATGGGTCAGCGATTGTGAATACATTTTGAAAAAAATTCACCCTAAGAATATGGCGGAAGAAAAAGCAATTTCGATGAAAATTTTGAGTACCTCAAAAAATTCCTATACTTTTGAATTCGGAATTGTGGGCAGCGACCAAAAACAACGGGGAACCGTTGAGAGGATTTCAGTTAGCAGGTAGCAGATGGCAGATTTCAGATAGAAGATTTCAGATAGCAGATTTCAGATAGCAGATTTCAGATAGCAGATTTCAGATAGTAGATTTCAGAAGCAGATTTCAGATGGCAGATTTCAGATGGCAGATTTCAGATGGCAGATTTCAGGAGTAAGATTCCCTCATACAGTTTAAACAACTTTAAACAACTTTAAACAATTTTAAACAACTTTAAACTTCAACCCCATAACCCATAACTTATAACTTACAAAAAATGGAAGTATTTTTAAACCCAGACGCTTGGATTGCTTTATTAACATTGACATTTCTCGAAATTATTTTGGGAATAGACAACATCATTTTTATATCAATTGTTACAGGAAAATTGCCTCCAGAAAAAAGAAAAAAAGCCACAAAAATTGGAATGTTTTTGGCCATGTTTATGCGAATTATGCTTTTGTTTGGTATCAGTTTTTTAATCCAAATGAAAAAGCCATGGTTTTATATTGATTTTAGTTGGTTTTCGGCTGGAGTAACTGGGCAAAGTCTTATTCTCTTATTGGGAGGATTGTTTCTCATTTATAAAAGCACGAAGGAAATTCACGAAAAAGTGGATGAAAAAGGGGAAGAAGAAAAACAAATTGGTAAGGCGGCTTCCAAATCATTTCAAGGGGTGCTTTTGCAAATTATTATGATTGATTTGGTTTTCTCATTCGATAGTATTCTAACGGCAGTTGGGATGACAAACGGAGTCGAAGGAGCACTATATATTATGGTTACCGCTGTTATTATTTCGGTATTGATTATGATGCAATTTGCAGTTCCAGTTGGGAATTTTGTCAACAAACATCCGTCCATTCAAATTCTTGGATTATCGTTTTTAATCTTAATTGGATTTATGTTAATTACCGAAAGTGCTCATTTATCGAATGCATTAATCTTTGGCGGACACGTTACGCCAGTGCAAAAAGGCTATTTGTATTTTGCCATTTCTTTCTCGTTGTTTGTTGAGTTTTTGAATATGAAAGTCGATAAGAAAAAGAAGTGAAATTTAAAATCATAGAGTTGTCATTTAAACAATATTCCAATAATATTTTGAAATATTAAAGCGTTTTAAACATACTCCAGGATATAAAGGAAGAAACAAAATATAATCAGATTTATTGCTTAGGAAATTATACCAATAATATTTATAAAATAGTCCAAAAGTTTATGGTATAATGCCGATTACTTGTCCCGAAAATTCGGGATAGTATGAAAATAGTCCAATTTTATTGGACTTTATTGAAATACATAATCAGTATTACATATCATTAAACTCTCAATATAGAAAAATACTAAAAAAGCCACTTTTCAGTGGCTTTTTAGTTTTTAAAACAAAGTAATCTGTCCATCATCGTCAAGTTGAATGTCCTCATCATTCATTTCAATTTCGGTTTCGCCTGCCACTTCCAACTCCTCTGGAACAACTTCCTCTGGCTCTTCATAAGGCAAGGGTTCTAGCAAATTAACTTGTTTTAACTTGTCTGTAGTCAATTGATTACCAAGAGCTTTTAAACCTTTTATGGTGATAAAATTCTCGATATCTACCTTTTGATTTTCTTTTTGGACTCCTTTCACTTTCGTGAAAACCAATTCCGCCATCGGACGATAATCGGTGGAAACAATTTCTAACTGTGATTTGGGATGTTCCGTAATAAAGGTTTCTTCTTTTCCTTCGTTTTCTACTAAGAATCGTTTGATGTAATATCGTTCTTTTTCGCCATCATAATAAATAGCAGAAATGGGTTTCTTAGGATGCCATTTCTCCAAAATAACCATATCTTGGTCGAAATGTGTCGATAATTCTGGTGTAATCACTTTTAGTTTTCCTGTTTGAGAAATGACCAAAATCTTGTCATTGGGTCTGAATTCGCCCAACAATTCCCCTCTAGCATCTACATTCAATCGCTGAACCGTATCGTCAAACCAAATTTTTCTTGGTTTCAATGTCGAAATTCCTTTTTCCTTTATTTCAATTTTCTTGATGGGATATTTGGTTACCAAATTTCCCTTTGAAGCACGACCTTTTATCGCCATTTCGGCAAAATCTAAATCCCATTTCAGTTTTTTGATGGTGCCTATTTGACGTAATAAAATGGTAATTACTTCGGCTTCGCCATTGGGATTATGCGTGAAATATAACACTTGTGACCCTTTGGTTTCATTGGTCAAATCATAAAATTTATCTCTTGTAACTCCCGAAACATTAAATCTTTTGATATATGAAGGGCCTGATTTTCCGTCACGGTAAATCATATTATAAATGGTTCGTTTGTCGCTTTTGTCAAAAATTGCCACGTGAATAATGTCTTTACCCACGAATTTTTTTTCATCGACTTTGCAAATCATCATATTTCCATCGCGAAGAAAAACAATTACATCATCAATATCGGAACAATCGGTAACGTATTCGTCTTTCTTTAATCCTGTTCCAATGAAACCTTCTTCCCTATTGACATACAATTTCGTGTTTCGCAATGCTACTTTTGTGGCCTCAATATTGTCAAAACTACGCAACTCGGTTTGGCGTTCTCTGCCTTTTCCGTATTTCTCTTTTAGTTTGGTAAAATAGGCAATGGCAAAATCTGTTAGATTTTCTAAATGATGTTGCACTTCTTTCATTTCGTCCTCCAATTTTGCTATAAAATCATCCGCTTTGTCCGAATCGAAACGCGTGATGCGAATCATTGGGATTTGAGTCAAACGTTGCAAATCATCGTCATTAATTTCTCTGACAAATGATTTTTTGAAAGGCTCAAATCGGTCGTACATATAGACATACAGAGATTCTCTATCAGAATACAATTTGAAATCGATGTACATTTCTTCGCGAATGAATATTTTTTCCAAGGTCGAAAAATGCCATTTATTTTTGAGTTCTTCTAGCTGAATTTCGAGTTCTTGTCGCAATAAATCGACCGTTCTATTGGTCGAAATTTTCAACATTTCGGAAACACCTACAAACAAAGGCTTATTATCTTCAATCACGCAACCCAACGGAGCTACTGAAGTTTCGCAAGCCGTGAACGCAAATAAGGCATCAATGGTTTTATCAGGAGAAACGCCTGGAAATAAATGAATTAATATTTCAACCTCAGCTGCGGTATTGTCCTCGATTTTCTTGATTTTGATTTTCCCTTTTTCGTTGGCTTTCAAAATACTGTCAATCAACGTTGTCGTATTGGTCGAAAACGGAATCTGGGTAATTACCAAAGTGTTTTTATCCAGTTGGGCAATCTTGGCACGAACACGAACACGTCCGCCTCTCATTCCGTCATTATAATTGGAAACATCCGCAATTCCGGCTGTCATAAAATCTGGGAAAAGTTGGAATGGTTTTCCTTTCAAAATTTTTATGGAGGCATCAATCAGCTCATTGAAATTGTGCGGCAAAACTTTTGTCGAAAGACCAACTGCAATCCCTTCGGCTCCTTGTGCCAAAAGCAACGGAAATTTTACAGGCAAGTTATTCGGTTCGGCACGGCGACCATCGTAGGAAACGCCCCAATCGGTAATTTTTGGAGAATACAAAACCTCTAAAGCGAATTTCGACAAACGTGCTTCGATGTAACGAGAAGCCGCGGCACTATCCCCAGTGAGGATATTTCCCCAGTTTCCTTGGCAATCTATCAACAATTCTTTTTGGCCAATTTGCACCATCGCATCACCAATACTTTGATCTCCGTGAGGATGGTACTGCATCGTGTGCCCAACAACGTTCGCCACTTTGTTGTAACGACCATCATCCAACTCTTTCAGCGAGTGCATAATTCTACGTTGAACGGGCTTGAAACCGTCCTCAATGGCAGGAACGGCACGCTCCAAAATTACATACGAAGCATAGTCCAAAAACCAGTCTTTGTACATTCCTGTAACTTTGGTGATGGTATCTTCGCTGTTTTCGTCGTTTTCGTAGAAATGTCCGCCTTCGAAATGCTTGGCTTCTACTTCGATAATTGCATCTGAATCGTTCTCTTCTTGATTTTCATCAATAGAATTATCTTCTGAATTGTCATCGTCTTGACCTTCTGGGATGATGTTGTCTTCGTCTTCTTCGTCTTTCATTTATGCTGAATTATTTTCAGTAATAATTTATCAAAAGTTATATTTTTCTTTGCAAATATGCTCTTCCTTATTAATTTTATTGCCATTTTTATCCACCTCTTTTTTTACAATTGTACCACATTCTATATGATCATTCGAAAAA
>DMHA01000220.1:1887-2535 GCA_003449615.1 Flavobacterium sp. | reverse complement strand
TAATACTCAAATCTTAATACTATACCAAATGAAACATTGGATTCAAGCCGCTCGATTAAGAACATTGCCCTTATCGGTTTCCGGAATAATTGTGGGCAGTATGTATGCTTTGGCTTATCCAACTGACAATGTTTTGACTCCAACAGAAGTCTTTAATTGGCGAATATTTGGGTATGCCATCTTGACCACATTGGGATTGCAAATCTTGTCTAATTTTGCCAATGATTATGGCGATGGAATGAAAGGAACCGACAACGAAGATCGAATTGGTCCCAAACGTGCCATACAAAGTGGGAATATTTCGCCAAAAGCAATGAAACGAGCTATAATTATTACTTCAATTTTGACACTCATTTCGGCAATATTGTTAATTTATTTTGCTTTTGGAGAAACAAATTTGTGGTATTCCTTGTTTTATTTTGTTTTGGGAATTTTGGCAATTGCTTCGGCAATTCGATATACAATTGGAAATACTGCTTATGGATATCGAGGTTTTGGCGATGTATTTGTATTTGTTTTTTTTGGATTGGTCAGCACTTTGGGTGTTAATTTCCTGTATTCAAAACAATTGGATTTCTATTTGTATTTGCCAGCAGCAGCAATCGGACTTTTGAGTGTTGGAGTTTTGAATTTGAATAATATGCGCGA
>DMHA01000220.1:575-1830 GCA_003449615.1 Flavobacterium sp. | reverse complement strand
TCTCCGACCGAAAGTCGAATAAAAATACTATTGTTGTGAAAATTGGCACCGCAAATGCAAAAATATACCATTATTTTCTAATCGTTTTGTCGATGGTTTTGGTGGTTGTTTTTGCTATTATTGCTAATTTTCGCTTCGACCAATATTTGTTTTTATTGGCTTACATCCCTTTGACCAAACATTTAATTACCGTTTATAATAATCAAGATCCAAGGGCTTTAGACCCCGAATTAAAAAAATTAGCATTGAGTACTTTTGCACTCTCTATACTTTTAGCAGTTTGTATGATTTCGCTCATTCAAGATATTGTTGTCAATCTCTTTTTTGGAGGGAGATAGGGGTTGTTTAGGGTTTAAAGGTGTAAGAGTTTAAAGGGTTATAGTATTTAAAATTTCGTTCTTGAATTCGTACTATTCAAAGTCAAATAATGCACCAAGCCAACGGCTCTTTAGGCATTGTGATAGTTCCGTAGGAACGGGACATATTGTAGCAACGGATTTTAATCCGTTGAATATAAAAAAAATTGTAATAGTATGATTTTGCAATTAATGTTTAAATAATTATTTATAAAACAGATTCAGATGAAAATAACATTTTATGGTCACGCTTCTTTAGGAATCGAAGTAGGTGGCAAAAATATTTTAGTTGACCCTTATATTTCGGCTAATCCGAACGCTTCTCACATCAATATCAACGAACTCAATGCCGATTATATTTTCCTAACTCACGCTCACGGCGACCACATTCTCGATGTCGAATATATTGCTGCGAGATCTAATGCCGTTATCGTTTCGAATTACGAAATAGCCACTCATTATAGCGAAAAAGGCTTCAAATCACACCCAATGAACCACGGCGGAAGCTGGAATTTCGACTTCGGAAAAGTGAAATTTGTCAATGCTATTCATTCCAGTTCTTTCCCCGACGGGAGCAACGGTGGCAATCCTGGCGGTTTTGTTATCGAAGGTGAACATAAAAACGTTTATATTGCGGGAGATACAGCCCTCACAATGGATATGAAACTCATCCCGATGCGAACCAAACTCGATTTGGCCATTCTTCCCATTGGCAGTAATTTCACGATGGATGTCGAAGATGCCATTCTAGCTTCGGATTTTATTGAATGTGATAAAATATTGGGTGTTCACTATGATACTTTTGGTTACATCGAAGTCGATCACGAGGAAGCCATTCGCAAATTTTTCGATAAAGGCAAAGATTTAATGTTGCTAGAAATTGGCGAAAGCATTGAATT
>DMHA01000220.1:304-499 GCA_003449615.1 Flavobacterium sp. | reverse complement strand
CCTTCAAAAGGCTGGAAGCTTTATAAAAATCCAAACCAGCAGCTAACTTACCAACCTGTTTGTAACCCTGAAATAGCCTCGCACAAGACAAACAAAACGGATTAACTATGCGTGAGATGCTTATAGCATGACAAACTGGATGGACAAACTTAACCTCTAAGCTCAAACGCCTAAACTTCTAACCTCAAACTTCTA
>DMHA01000220.1:0-246 GCA_003449615.1 Flavobacterium sp. | reverse complement strand
TCTAACCTCAAACTTCTAACTTCCCTTGAAAGCCACCTACCACAAATACATTCTCAATTTTAAACGACCTTCTGGAACGTCTCGAGGCGTGATGACCCAGAAAGAAACTTGGTTTATTATTCTCGAAAAAGACGGCAAAAAAGGAATTGGCGAATGTGGCATTCTTCGAGGTTTGAGCATTGACGACCGACCTGATTATGAAGAAAAATTACAATGGACTTGTGATCATATTCTACTTGATGAAAA
>DMHA01000162.1 GCA_003449615.1 Flavobacterium sp. | reverse complement strand
ATTAAATAAATGCAATTTGTCGTTCACCGGTTTTAAAGTTGAAAACCATAAACTGATTTGTTGACCATTGATTCTGCAAGCTGCAAGCTGCAATCTGCAAACTATTTCTTCTCTTCCACTTTATCTGTGGTCACTTTATCTCCCGAATTCAAATCTTTTGAAACGGTGGAATAAGGTCCTGTGATAACCACATCTCCTTTTTTCAATCCTGTGAGTACTTCAATATTAGTATCGTCTTGAATTCCTGTTTTGATGATTCGGATTTTTGCTTTGTTGCCTACTTTTACAAAAACACATTCTAGTTTTTTATCGCTTTTTGGAGCCGCTTTTTTCTCGTCTTCGTCTTCCACTTTAAATCCTTTTACGGCTGTAGTGTCTGATTTTACAACCACAGAACTAATTGGCACAGCCAGAACATTGGCTCTTGTTTTGGTAATAATATCAACAGTGGCAGTCATTCCAGGTCTGAAAGGCGAATAAGTGGCTGGTTTTCCTTCTAATAAATCTTGATAAGATTCTTTGAGAATTCTAATTTTAACTTTAAAATTGGTTACTTGATCGGCTGTCAAAGTAGAACTCGCCGAATTAGAAATACTGGTTACAACCCCTTTGAATTGTTTTTTCAAATAAGCATCCACCTCAACTTTGGCTTCGTTACCCACTTTTATTTTTACGATGTCGTTTTCATTTACATCGACTTCTACTTCCATATTATTGAGGTTTGCCACACGAAGAATTTCGGTTCCAGCCATTTGTTGGGTTCCCAAAACTCTTTCTCCCAATTCGACATTTAATACTGAGATTGTTCCATCAGCAGGAGCATAAATCGTGGTTCTACCTAGATTATCTTTGGCCTCATTCACGGTTGCCGAAGCACTTTGCACACTGAAATAAGCCGATTGTTTATTGGCTTTGGCCACTTCAAAAGAAGCAATTACTTTGTCCCAATCCGATTTGGAAATAATGCCTTTGTCGAACAATGTTTTGTTTCGATCATAATTGGCTTTGGCTTCTTTGAACGAAGCTTCGGCTTGACTCAAATTGGCTTTGGTTCCAGATAAATTGGATAGGGTTCGATTGTAACCCGAAGTGTATAAATCGGGATTTATTTTGACCAATAAATCGCCTTTCTTTACTACTTGCCCTTCGATTACATTCAAAGCTATAATTTCGCCAGAAACTTCAGAGGAAATTTTCACTTCTATTTCGGGTTGGATTTTCCCTGTTGCGGAAACAGTTTCGACAATTGTGGTGGTCTTAATATTGGCAATTTCTACTGATTTCCCTTTGTCTTTATTTCCAATAACTCCTGTTTTAGAAAGTATTATTAATAAAGCAATAATAGCAACTGCACCTCCAATTAATAAAAAAATAGTTTTTTTAGACATAATGAATTAGTTTTTAATGATTGGAATTCCAAAATAGAATTCTAGTATTTTGATTTTAAAAATATAATCGTATTTGGTTCTCAAAACTTCTGATTGTGCATTAGAAAGCAAAGTTTGCGACTGATTGAAATCGAAAGAATTCATCATTCCTACGGCATATCTTTCTTTGGCATAATTGTAAGCTTCTTGTCTGGCTTCTAAAGCAGAAAGGGCAGATTGATAGGCATTCAAACCACCTTTGGCATCGGTAAAGGCGGTATAAACATTTCTTTGCAACGTTAATTCTTCTTGCTCGACCGCAATTTTAGATTTTTCTAAATTTACTTTAGAACGCTCCACGTTATTTCTGGCTGAAAATCCATTAAAAATGGGAATTGATAATTGAACTCCAAAATTTTGTCCTTTGTTATCTCTAAATTGATCCATAAAAGGTGCTGGACTTTTTGTCCCAATTAAATTTCCAAAAGAATCAAATGCAGGAACATCAGCATAAGAAACTCTAGAATTGATACTATAAAACCCTTGCAACGTAGGTTGAAAAGCACCTTTGGCAATAGCTACATTTTTCTCGGCAATTTCTAAATTGGTTTTGGCGATTTTCAATTCGGTTCTTAATTCCTTTGCTTTGTCGTAAACAGCGATTGGAGTTTGAGCCAAAATATTGTTTTCGTCTTTGACCGAAGTTTCATCGGTAATGTCAAAATCATAAAACTCTTTCAGTTGTAATAATTGAGCCAAACTTAATTTTGAAATCAACAAAGCATTTTCGGCAGCCACCACTCTTTGACCATCTGCAGCCACAGTTGCTTTGATGTCCAACAAATCGCCTCTTGGCACAGAACCCGCTTTTACTAATTCTTCTGAACGAAGCAATTGTTTTTCGTTGTTTGCTTTTTGGTCTTGTTGTACTTTTAAATTTTCTTTATTGAAAAGCACTTGCAAAAAAGCATTGGCAACGTTTAAAGCCACATCTTCCTTCATTTTAGTCAACTGATATTTGGCTGCAATAATCGAAAGATTGGCTCGGCGGAGTGTATTTTGATTTTGTAAACCTCGGTAAATATCAATGCCAACATTTGCTCCTGCTGAAGTAAATTGCGTGGTTTGGTTACGCAAAAGACCAGTTGTAATATCTTGGTTTAAACCTATGTTCCAGGAGTGGGATGCATTAGCATTTAGCGAAGGCAAAAAATTTCCGATAGCTCCTTTTTTGTCAATGTCGGCTGTTTTTGTGTCCAATTCAGTTTGCTTGATGGAGATATTGTTATCGATAGCGTATTTTACACATTCTTCTAATGTCCACTTTTTTGTTTGAGCCTGAATTGACAGGCTAAACAGTAGGACTATAATGAAAGGGAAACCATTTAATTTTTTCATATTATTTTGAATGAAAGCATAGCAAAGGTACTACACAAATTTTACATTTATTTTAAAAATAGAATTCTTTTTAGTTGAGATGGCTTATGGTTTTGGCTCGTCGGCTTTCAGACCTTGATTCCAAACTTTAATTTTATCAGTAGATTTAATACCGCTTTTTACTTGCACATAAATTCCGTCGCTAACTCCTAACACAATATCTTTTCTTTGGAACTTTTGTTTTCCTGTTTCAATTTCTACATAAGGTTTTTGTGTCTTTTTGTCAAACCGAATTAAGGATTCTTTCAAGGCTTGCACTCTATCGGCTTTTTCTAAAATAATCGAAGCATTGGCGCTCAATCCCGCTCTGATAAAGGTATTGTCTCTGTTGGTCAAAGTCGCTTTTATTTCAAATTGAATGGCACCATTTTCGGTTTTCCCTTTGGGTGCAATGTACGTCAAAACGGCTTCAAATTTTTTGTTTTCGATGGCTCCAACGGTAATTTCGATGGGCATATTGAGTTTTATTTTCCCAACTTCAGATTCATCTACTTTACCCACAAAAATCATTTTCCCAATATCGGCGACACTAGCAATAGTGGTTCCTTCGTTGAAATTATTACTTTCGATTACTTGATTTCCCACTTTTACAGGAACATCAAGCACCATTCCGTTAACCGTTGAACGAATTGTAGTATTGGCATAACTTCCAAGCCCAGAGGTAGTTCCGGTTTTTGCAATATCGTAACCTTGTTTTGAAGCGTTGTAATTTTGTTTTGCCTGATTGTAAGCCAATTGAGCAGCATCAAAATCATTGGCAGAAATTACGCCTTTGTCGAATAATGTTTTTTGTCTTTGGAACAATTTTTCTTGATTGTCCAAACTAATTTTAGCATTTTGAACTTGATTTTGAGTATTGCTCAAATTAGATACATTGGCAACCACTTTAATTTTAGCAATCATATCACCCGCTTTTACAGTTTCGCCCGCTTTAATGTAAACCGCTTCAATGATTCCAGAAATATTAGGTTTAATTAATACTTCTTCATCTGGAACAATATTTCCAGTAGCCAGTGTGCTTTTGATAATGGTTTTCTTTTCTACTTTATCGGTTTCAAAAACGATGGG
>DMHA01000054.1:3804-8910 GCA_003449615.1 Flavobacterium sp. | reverse complement strand
TGCTTTTTGTCATGTACTTAAAAGTGGTTATGAATTTTAACAAATAACAGCAATTTTGCTTAGTATTCGCATCCTCTTATTTTTGTTGGTCTATGTTTTACTTTTGTTGCTGCATTTTATTTTTATAGCATAAGTGCTAAGCCATATTTAGAGATAGTTTTTGGCTACTTTTTTTCAAAATCTTTTAAATCGAATAATTTTAGATTTGCTTCGCCCGTTTGTCCGCCGCGGCGGATTCGTGTCTGATTTTAGATTTTAGATTTTTCAATCGCAGTACAAATATAATTGATTTGTTTGGAAAAGCCATTGTGAGTATTGGTCTAATAAGGAGTTAAATCACTCTAAATTTATTCGTTTAAAATTTGATTTTTTTATTTTTTCTACGCGAAAAAATAAACAAAATGATATTTTTTCTATGCGAATTTATTGTTAAAATGATAAAAAAAGCACCCCTAAACCATTAAATTAGATTTCGGGTGATTTTTAGCCCCGATAGTAGCGACATCCTTTTTTAGGCTTCCAGTTCGCTGCGGCGAACTGGAAGCCTAAAAAAGATATAGCGAATAGCGGGATTAGCTCCAAATAAAAAAGCTATTTTTTCTTTACTAAATTATCAATTTCCTCATCCGTTGGTTCGATGATGTCAATTTTGGGTTCGATGAATTCCTGCTCGTTTGCCAAAGTTTTGTTCAGGGTTAAAACCAAAGCGGGAAGCAACATTAAATTGGACAACATTCCGAATAATAAAGTCAAAGAAATCAGTCCGCCAAGAGCAATGGTTCCGCCAAAACTAGACAACATAAAGACCGAAAACCCAAAGAACAAAACGATGGAAGTATAAAACATACTCAAGCCAGCATCGGTAAAAGTGGCGTAAACCGATTTTCGAATTTTCCAGTTATTTTTCTTCAATTCCTCTCGATATTGCGCCAAGAAACGAACGGTATCATCGACCGAAAGTCCAAAAGCGATTCCGAAAACCAATATCGTTGATGGTTTTAAGGGAATGTCAAAAAAGCCCATAATTCCCGCCGTTAGTAGTAGTGGCAATAGATTTGGGATTATCGAAACCAAAATCATCTTGAAAGAGCGAAACATAAACCCGATTAAAAGTGCGGTTAGGAAAAAAGCAAAAATCAAAGAAGAAAGTAGGTTGTCTAACAAATAACCTGTTCCTTTTTGGAAAACCAATGCTTTTCCGGTAATCGCGACATTGTATTGGTTTTTTGGAAAAATTTTATTGGCTTCCTTACGAATTTCAGCTTCAATTTTTGGGATGGCATCTCCGTTTTCGTCACGCATAAAAGTGGTAATTCGAGCAAATTGTCCAGTCGAATCGACATAACTTTTCATTAGATTTTCTTTCGAGTCTTTGGTTGCATTTTTGGCATAACCTAAAATAAAAGATTGCTCTTGCGAAGTGGGTAATTCGTAATAATCAGGATTTCCGTTATAATACGCTTGTTTGGAATATTTGACTAAATTGACTACCGAAATGGGTTTTGATAATTCTGGAATTTCGTCAATAGCTTGTTCTAATTCCTCCATTCGTTTGAGCGTGGACAGTTTCATCACGCCTTTTTTGCGTTTGGTGTCAATCATAATTTCCAACGGCATTACGCCATCAAACTCTTTTTCGAAGAAAATGATGTCTTGAAAAAAGGCTTCTTTTTTGGGCATATCTTCTATGATACTTCCTGAAATCCGCATTTTATAAATGCCTATAATGCTAATGACAAGGAGAGAAACAGCCACTACATAAATCGAAAAACGATTGTATTTTACGTTTCGCAAAATCCAATCCATAAACGATTTTACATAACCTCGGTCCAAATGCTCGATGTGACGGTCTTTTGGAGCGGGAATATAACTGTGGAAAATGGGGATGACAATGATACACAAAAAGAACAATGCCATAATGTTGATGGAAGTAACCAAACCAAATTCCAGCAGCAATTCGTTATTTGAAGCCACGAAAGTGGCAAAACCAATGGCTGTAGTGAGATTGGTCATCAGGGTTGCCATTCCTACTTTGGTCGTAACCCTTTGCAGCGCTTTGGCTTTGTTTCGATGGACTTTATATTCCTGATGGTATTTGTTGGTCAGGAAAATACAATTTGGAATCCCAATTACGATTATTAAAGAAGGAACTAAAGCCGTTAAAACCGTGATTTCATATTTCAACAATCCCAAGAATCCAAAGGACCACATCACACCAATAATCACAATAATTATCGAAATTAAAGTAGCTCTAAAACTTCTAAAAAAGAAAAAGAAAAGCAAGGAAGTTACTAATAATGATGCTCCTATAAAGATGCCAATTTCGCCAATAATAGTCTGTGCATTGAGCGTTCTAATGTAGGGCATTCCCGAAACACGAAGGTCAATTTTGGTTTCTTCTTCGAATGTTTCTACAGCGGGAACTAATTTATTTAAGATAAAATCCTTTCGGGCAGGAGTGTTTACAATTTTCTTGTCCAGATAAATGGCAGAGCGAATCGTTCCTGATTTTTTGTTGAAAAGTAACCCTTCATAAAAAGGCAAATCATTGAAGAGTTCCTTTTTTATTTTTTCGAGATAAACTGGGTTGGAGGTTTTATTTTGATTGACAAATGGAACCAATTCAAATTTTTCGAGCGATTCGTTTTTTTGTAGTTTTTTCAAATCATTTATTGAGATGACCAAATCAACAGCTTTGTCCTCTTTGAGGCTGTTCATTAATTTTCCCCAAGCAGCATAAGCCTTTGGAGTGAAAAACGCACTGTCTTTGACACCAATGACCACTAGGTTTCCTTCTTCGCCAAACTTATTTAAAAAAGCTTTGTACTCGATATTGACGATGTTATCGTCGGGCAACATATTGGCTTCGGTTTGCGTAAAATGGATGTTTTTCCATTGCATTGCCAATAAAACAGTTATCGCCACAATAATCGACAACATTAAAATTCTATTTCTAAGGACAACACGGGCAAATAATTCCCAAAATCCTAAACTAAACCACTTGATCATTAGTCATTTTTAAATTTGGCAAAGGTAACTAATCGACCATTTACATATTAGTTTTAATAGAATATTTTTGTTAATTAATTGTTTTTATTTTTGGGGTAAAATAAATCTATGGGATAAAATTTATATATTTGAATTTTGCAACTTTGCATTAAATATATTGAAGCAGTACCTTATGAAAAACCATAAAAACACCATTTTTTATTTTGTCGTTACTGGCGGTTTTACGGCTTTGATATATTGGATTTTGAAATTGGGAAAAGGATTAGAAGTAGATAAAGAACTCTTGAATCCTGTGATTGAAAATGGACATTGGAATGAATTTATCGATTCGATGTCAAATAATTTGCATCATCCGTTGGCTATCCTTTTGGCACAAATTGTAACCATAATATTAGTCGCAAGATTCTTCGGTTGGGTTTTCAGAAAAATTGGTCAGCCTTCTGTAATTGGTGAAATAATTGCAGGAATTGTTCTAGGACCTTCTTTGTTGGGATTGTATTTTCCTGTATTTTCATTGACATTGTTTCCCGTTGCTTCTTTGGGCAATTTGCAGTTTTTAAGTCAAATTGGGTTAATACTTTTTATGTTCGTTATTGGTATGGAACTCGATTTGAAAGTATTGCAAAACAGAGCTAAAGATGCCATTGTCATTAGTCACGCAAGTATCGTTTTCCCTTTTGCTCTGGGAATTGGACTGGCCTATTTTGTTTATTTTAAATTCGCTCCAGAAGGCGTGGCTTTCATGCCCTTTGCTTTGTTTATGGGAATTGCAATGAGTATTACTGCTTTTCCAGTTTTGGCAAGAATTGTGCAAGAAAGAGGCATTCATAAGACTAAATTAGGAGCAATAGTTATTACCTGTGCTGCCGCTGATGATATTACCGCTTGGTGCCTGCTTGCCGCAGTAATTGCCATTGTAAAGGCGGGAACTTTCGTGAGTTCGCTTTATATTATAGGAATGGCAATGGCTTATGTACTTGTTATGCTGTTTGTAGTGAAACCATTTCTAAAGAAAATAGGTGAATTATATAGTACCAAAGACAGTTTGAATAAACCTGTAGTTGCCATTTTCTTTTTAACCTTAATTATTTCTTCATACACTACCGAAATTATTGGTATTCACGCTCTTTTTGGTGCTTTTATGACCGGTGTAATTATGCCTGACATCACTAAATTCAGGAATCTTTTTATAGAAAAAGTCGAAGATGTTTCGGTAATTATATTGCTTCCTTTGTTTTTTGTTTTTACAGGTTTACGTACAGAAATTGGCTTGATAAACGATCCTTATCTATGGAAAGTTACAGGATTTATCATTCTTGTGGCTGTTGTGGGTAAGTTTTTAGGAAGTGCTTTAGCGGCAAAATTCGTAGGTCAAAGTTGGCGTGATAGTTTGACTATTGGGGCTTTGATGAACACTCGAGGTTTGATGGAATTGATTGTTTTGAATATTGGTTTAGATTTGAAAGTGCTTACGCCCGAAGTCTTTACCATGATGGTTATAATGGCATTGGTTACTACTTTTATGACGGGTCCAACCTTGAATATTATAAATTTAATTTTCAAAACCAAAGACGAAAATTTAGACGAAATTTCTACTATTGAAAAATATAGAATTTTACTATCCTTTGGAAACAACGAAAAAGGGAAATCGCTTTTACGACTTGCCAATAGTTTAGTCAAAAAACAAAAAGACAAGTCAACCGTAACAGCCATGCATCTTACATTGAGTGACGAAGTACATTCATACAATTTAGAACAATACGAAAAAGACAAGTTTTTGCCTTTAATTGCCGAATCAAAAAACTTGAACCAAGAAATTACAACCTTGTTTCAAGCTACGGTCGATATAGAATCCAATATTGCTGAGGTTGCTAATAACGGGGAGTATGATTTGCTTTTAATTGGATTAGGGAAATCTATTTTTGAAGGTTCGCTGCTTGGAAAAGTACTTGGATTTACCACGAGAATTATTAATCCTGATCGTTTAATTGATAAATTCACTGGAAAAGAAGGCTTATTCGAAAATTCTCCTTTTGATGAAAGAACCAGACAAATTATAGCGAAAACTAAAACCCCGTTGGGAATTTTGATTGACAA
>DMHA01000054.1:0-3644 GCA_003449615.1 Flavobacterium sp. | reverse complement strand
GATTCTAAAATTATACTTTTGGATGTAAACGGAAATAGTAGTACCAATTTTGTACTCAAAAGTGCTATTAATTCTCTAGAACAAAAATATCCCCAAAACATCTCTGTAATTGACGACAAAATCGTAAAGAAGGAATTTATTGCAAAATTAGATTTGTTGATTATCAGTGTCGAAAGCTGGAAACTGCTTTTAGACAAGTACAGTATTTGGTTGAGGAGAGTTCCTTCTGTACTGATATTGAAACATTAAGACATAAAAAAATCCGCTTATCAAGAGCGGATTTTTTTATGTTTTCTGCGAAAGTTAGACCTTCATTATTTCAGCTTCTTTGTGAGCTAGATGTTCATCAATTTTTTTGATATAATTGTTGGTCAAATCCTGAACTTCTTCTTCTGCACTTTTACAAATATCTTCGGAAGTGCCTTCTTTTTCTAATTTTTTTATATCGGTATTGGCCTCTTTACGAGCATTTCTAATTCCAATTTTTGCATCTTCGGCTTCCGATTTGGCTTGTTTTGCCAGTTCACGTCTTCGGTCTTCGGTCAAAGGCGGAACGCTAATAATGATTACATCTCCATTATTCATAGGGTTGAAACCAAGATTGGCAATCATAATCGCTTTTTCAATAGTATGAAGCATGTTTTTTTCAAAGGGCTGCAGGGTAATGGTTCTCGCATCGGGAACACTAATTTTTGATACTTGAGAAAGCGGTGTTGCCGATCCATAGTAATCAACAAAAACGCTTCCTAACATGGCAGGCGATGCTTTTCCAGCACGAATGTTTAGGAATGATTTTTCTAAATGTGCAATAGAACCCTCCATAGATTCTCGGGTGCTATCTAAAATAAATTCAATTTCTTCAGTCATAATTCTCAGATTTTAGATTTTAGATTTTAGATTTCAGATTTCAGTCCCGAAGCTTCGGGATTAGATTTCAGATTTCAGACTCTTGCTATCTACTATCTGCCATCTGCCATCTGATACCTGCCATCTGCCATCTGTTATTTATATATTCACTTCAGTTCCTACGTTTTGTCCTTCGCAAATTTTCAATAAATTTCCTTCTTTATTCATATCGAAAATTACTATGGGGAGTTTGTTTTCTTGGCTCAAAGTGAAAGCTGTGGTGTCCATCACATTCAAGCCTTTTTTGAGTACATCATCAAACGAAATATAATTGAATTTTGTAGCCGAAGCATCTTTTTCTGGGTCGGCAGTATAAACACCATCTACTCTTGTTCCTTTAAGAATCACATCGGCATTTATTTCCACACCTCTCAAAACGGCAGCGGTATCAGTAGTAAAATAGGGATTTCCTGTTCCAGCTCCAAAAATCACGATTCTCCCTTTTTCAAGATGACGATCGGCTCTTCTTTTGATGTAAGGTTCAGCAATGGATTCCATTTTCAAGGCAGTTTGCAAACGGGTTTTCATTCCTTTGTCTTCGAGTGCACCTTGCAAAGCCATTCCGTTAATTACCGTTGCCAACATTCCCATATAATCTCCTTGAACACGATCCATTCCGTTGCTAGCTCCCGCGACCCCTCTAAAAATATTTCCTCCACCAATTACAATGGCTATCTCGACTCCTTTATCATGGACTTTTTTGATTTCGATGGCATATTCGTCCAATCTTGCAGGATCTATACCATATTGTCTGTTGCCCATTAAAGCTTCACCACTTAATTTTAGAAGAATTCTTTTATATTTCATTTTGCTTTTTTGTTTGATTGTGCAAATATAGTTATAATCTGTTTTTTAAAAATACAGTTTTTAAAAATTATACTTTTGAAACAATTGAATCTTCAAACAAAGTTACATCCATTGCATTTAATACATTATAATCGCCAATTTTGGTTCTTCGCAAAACGGTTAAGTGTGCACCCGATTGCAATGCTTTGCCAAAATCATAAGCCAAGGAACGAATGTAAGTTCCTTTGCTACAAACCACCGTAAAATCGACTTCGGGAATTGCAATTCGGGTAATTTCAAATTCGTGAATCGTGGTTTTTCGGCTTTCGATTTCTACAAATTCTCCAGAACGAGCATGCTCATAAAGACGTTTCCCCTCTTTTTTTATGGCCGAAAAAATAGGTGGTTTTTGGTCTATTTCTCCTAGAAATTGTTTCGCCGTTTCGAGAATTAAACGTTCATTAATATGCGAAATATCGAAAGTTGCATCTATTTCGGTTTCTAAATCATAAGATGGGGTAGTGGCTCCAATATAGAAAGTTCCAGTATATTCTTTGGCTTGCCCCTGAAGTTCGGTAATACGTTTAGTAAATTTTCCAGTGCAAACCAATAGTAATCCGCTTGCCAATGGGTCTAATGTTCCTGCGTGACCAATTTTGAATTTCTTGGGAAGTCCTGCCTTATGGATTAAAGCATATTTCATTTTATTGACCGTTTGAAACGATGTCCAATGCAAAGGTTTGTCAATTAAGATGATTTGTCCGTTTAGATAATCTTCGGCAGTTTTCAAGGTGATTTATTTGATGAATGAAAAGTAAACCAACAAGAAGGTCCCCATAATAATGCGATACCAACCCCAAGGTTTAAAACCAAATTTATTGATGATACCAATAAAAAATTTGATGGCCAAAATGGCAATTATAAAAGCCACTACATTGCCTATCAAAAACATCATAATATTGTCGTTTGATTTTAAAATGAGTTCATAACCTTTCATTTGCGAAGTTTCATAAGTTTTCAGAAACACCGAATAACAAGTAACTGCTAACATTGTGGGAACTGCCAAAAAAAACGAAAATTCCGCAGCTGTATTGCGGGACAATCCTTGTTGCATTCCGCCAATTATCGAGGCTGCAGAACGACTTGTTCCCGGCATCATAGCCAAACATTGCCAAAAACCAATGGTTACTGCTTTTTTGATGCTAATGTCTTCCTCGTTTACAATTGTAGTTTTGTCTTTGAAATATTGATCAACAAAAAGTAAAACGAAACCACCAACAATCAATACAATCGCAATAGGGATGGGATCTCCGAGAACGGCTTCAATTTTGTCATCGAATAATTTTCCTAAAATCAAGGCGGGAATTACCGCAAAAGCCAATTTGGTATAAAAATTCATTCCAATTTTCAGCGTTGGGAAAGCCAAGAATTTTTTCCAATACAAAGCCACAACAGCCAAAATAGCACCAAATTGAATCGAAACTTGAAAAAGTTTTACAAAATCATCTTCCTGAATTCCAAAATAGGAACTGGTAAAAATCATGTGAGCCGTGGAAGAAATAGGAAGATATTCGGTCAATCCTTCGACAATAGCAATAATAATAGCTTGGAGTGTGTTCATTTTAGATTTTGGATTTCAGATGTAATAACCGCAAATTGACCACTGCAAACTATTTTTTTGTTTTTTTCAGAATAGCATAAATAATAATTCCAAAACCAATTAGAACGGTGGTTGGAGCCAATCGAATTCTTCTAAAGCTGAAGATTTCTTCGTTAAATACATTGGGGTCATCGCTACCACCACCAGACATTAATATAAATCCTAATGCAATTACTGCAATGCCAATAAGTAGAATGATATAATTTTCTTTCTCAAAAAGGAATTCGTGTTTTTGTTCTTTGTTTTTCATTTTGTCATTAATTTAAAAACTGCAATCTGTAATCTGCAATCT